>JBIKOV010000362.1:0-2779 GCA_044357815.1 Ferruginibacter sp.
AATATGGCTTCCAATAAAACCTGCTCCGCCGGTAACTAAAAAGCTATCCTGGCTAAGGTCTTTTGTATGATAGGAAGTAGGCATGATTGATTTGAATTTCATTTGTATATATTCAATGATTCGTTTTTTTGATCATCAAATTCAAAAAAGAAATATTAAAAAATGATTGACAACTAAAGGCTCCAATAATGCCTGCTAGAAATTTTACCTCTGAAAATACCTTTTATATCTGCAATCATTGCCGAGGGTTTGGTAATCCCAGCAAAGTAAGCATCATCCAAATTTTTATAGGAATCATGCGGAACAGCCACCAATACTGCATCGTAGTCATCAGCTATTTGCCGGGTAAGTTCAAATCCATACACATCCGATAGCTCCTCGCTTTTTGCCATTGGATCAGTAATATCTACATTTACTAAAAATGATTTCAATTCCTTAATCACATCTGCCACTTTACTATTTCGGATATCACTTACATTTTCTTTAAAAGTGGCACCCATCACCAGTACCTTCGAACGTTTTACATTTCCATTGTGAACGATAATATGTTGTAATATTTTTTTTGCAATATAACCCGCCATCCCATCATTGATAAATCTGCCGGCTAAAACTACTTGGCTATCATGCCCCAATTCCCTTGATTTGTAAGTAAGATAGTAGGGATCTACGCCGATGCAATGCCCTCCCACCAAGCCTGGCTGGAATTTTAAAAAATTCCATTTGGTACCTGCAGCCTCCAACACCTCATAGGTATTAATGCCCATTCGGTCGAAAATAATGGAGAGCTCATTCATGAGTGCAATATTCAAATCACGCTGTGTGTTTTCAATTACTTTTGCAGCTTCGGCTACCTTTATACTGGAGGCTTTGTGTATCCCAGCTGTTACCACCAGCTTGTACACTTCTGCAATTTGCTCTAAACTAACTGCATCGCAGCCACTAACTATTTTGATAATTTTAGCGAGGGTATGTTCTTTATCGCCCGGATTAATTCTTTCGGGGGAGTAGCCGCTCTTGAAATCAATGATATTTTTTAATCCGGATATTTTTTCAATAATTGGTAAGCAATCTTCTTCCGTACATCCTGGATATACTGTACTTTCAAACACCACATAATCTCCCTTTTTAATTACTTTTCCAATCGTTTCACAGGCCTTTTGAATGGGAACTAAATTAGGGATATTGTGATCATCCACAGGCGTAGGTACTGCTACAATAAAAAAATTGGCCTGCTGTAAAATATCCAAACTATCTGTGAATTCAATATCGCTGCCATCAAATGCTTCTTTTGCTAATTCCTGGCTCGGATCAATACTGTTGCGCATCATCTCCACCCTTTTTGCATTAATGTCAAAACCAATTACCTTGATTTTTTTTGCAAATGCCAATGCAATCGGAAGCCCAACATAGCCTAAACCAATAACTGCAAGTTTTTTGTTTTTATTTAATAAGTCTTGGTACATACTAATTTACACCCCTAACCCTTTGAGCAAAGGCTCCGAACGCCCAATACCAAAAGGGACCATTGGATTTTTTTTAGTTGTAAATATATTATTTTATTATTCAATATGTAGTATTTATTTCTATTGCGGAGTTTCTCAAAATAAATTGCCAAATAATCTAGGGAAAGTCTCTATTTCACTACTTTGGAAAATTCTTTGGGCAATTTGTACAGTTCTTCCGCGGGCAGAGACTTAAAATAATCAAAGGTGATTTTTAAACCTTCTTTTCTGCCAATGGTTGGCTGCCAGCCCAGCAGCTCTCTTGCCTTAGTAATATCTGGCTGACGCTGCTTTGGATCGTCGGTGGGAAGTGGTTTGTATACAATTTTTTGTTTGGTTCCTGTAAGTTGGATAATTTCTTCTGCAAAATCCTTCAGTGAAATTTCATCAGGATTACCCATATTTACCGGTTGCGCATAATCGCTGAGCAGCAGACGGTAAATCCCTTCCACTAAGTCTGCTACATAACAAAAGCTTCTGGTTTGACTTCCATCTCCAAATACTGTTAAATCCTCACCACGCAAGGCTTGTCCAATAAATGCTGGCAACGCACGTCCATCGTTCAGCCGCATCCTAGGACCATAGGTATTAAATATTCGGATGATCCTAGTTTCGAGTTGATGGAAAGTATGATAGGCCATGGTAATGGCTTCCTGAAATCGTTTCGCCTCATCGTATACCCCTCTTGGACCCACCGGATTCACATTACCCCAGTAGGATTCATTTTGAGGATGCACCAATGGATCACCATACACTTCGCTGGTACTGGCCACTAATATCCTTGCTTTTTTAGAAAGGGCCAGGCCCAAACAATTGTGCGTTCCCAGGGAACTCACTTTCAAAGTTTGTATAGGAATTTTTAAATAATCTATCGGACTGGCAGGAGATGCAAAATGTAATATATAATCCAGCTCGCCAGAAACATGTATAAATTTAGACACATCGTGATTATAAAATTCAAACTCTTTTAATTTAAACAGATGCTCAATATTTTTTAAATCCCCTGTAATAAGATTATCCATACCTATTACGGTATACCCCTCTTTGATGAACCGATCACAAAGATGGGAACCTAAAAACCCTGCAGCACCTGTTATCAATATTCGTTTTGAAGCCATACAATTGAAAATTAAAAATGTCTGATTGATTATTTGTTCTCTACTACTTTTCGTCCGATACTTACATAATGATAGCCTAGGTCTTTCATTTGATTTAAATCAAAAAGATTTCGGCCATCAAAAATCGCTTTGTTTTTTAATAGCGAACTAATCTTGTCA
>JBIKOV010000119.1:0-10101 GCA_044357815.1 Ferruginibacter sp.
ACCGACTAATTTTATCTCCGTATTTTTGCTCATGTTGGGATTGGTTCTTTGTAAAACAAATCTACAACATTGGTGGGCTACCGAAAGGTGCCCATTTTTAATTAATTTAGTCGTTCACTAGTGATAATAAATGTATTACAGCAGTGAGTAATAAAAAAGTTATTAAGGGTAAATTATTTAGTATTTGCATTTAATTAGCATTAGTGTGGATTGTTTTTTTAATTTACAGACGAATGCAATATTTACTCAAGGGTTGTTCATTAATTCAATTAAAAATAAAACAATGTACGAGTCGCCAGAAAAGCCAGATGGCAATATATTATTACAGTTGGTGAGCATGCAAATGCCCTTCGGACGATACAAGGGAATCTTACTTTGTGACCTGCCAGTTTCTTATCTGGAATGGTTCCAACGCAAGGGTTTTCCTGCTGGTAAGTTAGGCATATTGTTATCCACTATTTATGAAATTAAGATGAATGGACTGGAAGCATTGTTAAAGCCCTTAAAACCAACTCCTCCAAAAACTAGGTAATCCAATTTTGTTAAAAATGAATTTTCTTCTTATTAAAAAATAATTGAACTAACTTTATAGGGGCCGTTTCCGGGGCAACTACCGGCTCGGGCACCCCGATCATGCAATCAATTTAGCCAATGAACACTGGTCTCATCCTTACGGTTACCCTAAATCCTGCTATTGACAAAAGCACCATTACGGATTTGATTCAGCCAGAGGCAAAGCAGCGTTGCACAGATGTGTTGAATGAGCCAGGTGGGGGCGGAATCAATGTAAGCAAGGCCTTAAAAAAACTGCAGGCAGCTTCTGTAGCTCTTTTTCCTGCGGGGGGACATAATGGCGAAATGCTCAAGGGCCTGCTGACAGCCGCGGAAATCCCGTTTCACTCCATTAACTCTTCTGTAGAAACTAGGGAAAACTGGGTGGTACTGGAAGCTGAAACCAATCACCAGTTTAGGTTTACTTTTCCCGGAAAATCTATCGAAGAGCAGGTAATTAAAAATTTGATTGACGATATACTTTCATATAGTCCTGCTTATGTAGTAGCCAGCGGTAGTTTGCCCCCCGGCTTACCGGATTATTTTTATGGATTGATTGTTAAAACAGCCAATGCAGTAGGGGCAAAATGTATAGTAGACACTTCTGGACCTGCTTTGCAGGCATTGCAAGGGAAAAAAGCTTTTTTAATAAAACCTAATATCAGCGAGTTGTGCAAAATGCTGAGCGTTGAAACCCTTCAAAAAAATGAAGTGCCCGACGCAGCCCAGCAAGCGGTGAGGGATGGATTTGCAGAATTAATAGCCGTATCCATGGGGCCGGATGGGGCCTGGCTGGTAACGGCAGAGAAAAAATATTTTGCTTCAGCACCCATAGTAAAGAAGAAAAGCACTGTTGGCGCAGGGGATAGTATGGTGGCGGGCATAACCTATATGCTGCAACAGCAGCAACCCCTTCAACAGGTGATCAATTTTGGAGTAGCCTGCGGCTCAGCAGCTACCATGAATGAGGGTACGCAATTATTTAAAATAGAAGATGTGCAAAATCTTTATGAACAAATGAATGAAACTAAATAATAATTATTGATAACCTAATTCATTCGTTTCGGCACTAGTAAACGAATTTCTATGGTTGATAGCCCTCTTAACTGCAAAAAAGCGGGTTATTTTTAAAGGGCGGGGCTTTAAAATTGTCCTCTTTTTGCTTTTTTACAACTAACTTGCAACCCTAAAATAAATGGATCATATGGATTATAACAGATTAGTTTCAGTAACCGGATTAAGTGGTTTATACGAATTGATGTCTTCGAAAGCAGATGGTGGTATTGTGAAATCATTAGAAGACAAGAGCACCAAATTTGTAAGCACCCGTTTGCATAGTTTCTCTCACCTCGAAAGTATTGAAGTCTTTACAGCCAAAGACAATGTAAACCTGATAGACGTTTTTGATGCAATGAAAAAAAGCGATGTGGCAATTCCTGATGCAAAGGCCGATGCAAAGGCAATCAAAGCATATTTTGAAAAAGTGTATCCTGATATGGATTTTGAAAAAGTGTACGGAAGCGATATGAAAAAAATGGTGAAATGGTATATCTTATTAGTAGCCAATGAAGTGGAAATTAAATTATCAGATAACCCTGATAGCGATACGACCGCACCTCATGAGGTAATTACTCCAAAGGCCAAAAGCGCTGAACCAAAGCAGGCCGCAGTAAAAGCGGCTCCGCCAAAAAAAATTAATACGCCTAGGAAGATGGCTTAAGACATATAGTTGAATCCGGCAACTTTTTAAAAGCCGGTCTTTTATAATTATTTTTACTACCGTAGTTGTTCTCAGCTACGGTAGTCTTGTTACTATCCAAAAATATTTTTATGTACACTGCCGATATACAAAAAACACCTCGTCATTTTGTTCCCACTGATTTTGTGATTACTGACTGGCAACACCTAGTGCCCTTTTTCAAAGATTTATTGGAAAGGAACATCGATTCAAAAGAAAGCTTGGAACAATGGCTTCACGACCAGAGTGAGTTGGAAGCAGTAGTAAGCGAGGACGCCTGCTGGCGTCAGATAAAAATGACCTGCGATACCCAAAACAAATCGTTGGAGGAGGCTTTTAATTTTTACTGCACCGAATTACAACCTAATATTCAACCCTATGCGGATGCATTGAATAAAAAACTGGTCAATCATCCATTGACAAATGAGTTGGATGCCAATCAGTATTTTACCTATCTGCGCACGGTCCGAAAAAGCATTGAGCTTTTCAGAGAAGAAAATATTCCAATACAATCGGAGCTGGCGGTGATGCAGCAGCAGTTTGGTGTAATTTCAGCCAAGATGACCGTTACGATAAACGGTGACGAATACACGCTGCAACAAGCAGCCAAGTTTTTTCACAATCCAGATAGGAATATTAGAGAGGAGGCATATCGAAAAATTCAGGAACGAAGATTGCAGGATACCGATGCATTGAATAGCCTATACAACCAGCTATTGGAAAAGCGGACTAGGGAAGCAGCAAATGCCGACTTTGCCAATTATCGGGATTACAGATTTAAAGAATTGGGAAGATTTGATTATACTAAACAGGATTGCTATGCTTTTCACGAAGCGGTTAAGCTGCATGTAATGCCTTTGGTAAATAGGATTTATCAAAAGAAAAAAGAGAAGCTAGGACTGGATACACTCCGTCCCTGGGATATAGAAGCGGAACCAGTAGGTACTCCTCCGCTGCAACCATTTACTACAGGAAAAGAGTTGATCGACCTGTCGATTGAATGCTTTTCCAAGCTGCGTCCTTTTTTTGGGCAATGTCTTGCCAAGATGAATGAATTGCAGCACCTCGACTTAGAAAGCAGGATGGGGAAGGCTCCAGGTGGATACAACTGCCCGTTGGCAGAAAGTGGCGCCCCATTTATTTTTATGAATGCTGCCGGACAAATGCAGGATCTAATTACTATGGTGCATGAAGGTGGACATGCCGTTCATTCTTTTTTAGCACACCCATTACCGTTAACCGGGTTTAAGGAGTATCCGATGGAAATAGCGGAAGTGGCTAGTATGGCGATGGAATTATTTAGCATGGAACATTGGGAGGTGTTTTTTAATGATGCCGAACAATTAAAGCGGGCGAGGGAATACCAGTTGGAAAGGGTAATTACTATATTTCCCTGGATAGCCACCATTGATAAATTTCAGCATTGGGTGTATGAGCACCCTACCCATAGTATCGAAGAAAGAACCGCCCGATGGAATGAAATACTACTTGAGTTTAGCGATGATGTAATTGACTACAGTGGATTGGAAAATTTCCGGAGCAATCTTTGGCAAAAACAGTTGCATTTATTTGAAGTGCCATTTTATTATATTGAATATGGAATAGCACAACTAGGCGCCATCGGAATGTGGAAACAATTTAAATTAAATAAGCAACAGGCATTGGATAATTATTGTGAAGTGTTAAGTAAGGGTGGAACCAAAACCTTGCCTCAGCTTTTTGAAACTGCCGGTTTGAAATTTGATTTTAGTCCGGATACCATTAAAGTACTGATGGATTTTGTGAAGGCGGAGATGTGATTTTTTATTTGCAATCCGAACAGATACCACTTACTACCATTTCAGCATTATTGGGGGTAAAGCCCTTGGGAAGTTTTACCTGCGGAATGGTAACATCATCCAGGCAAATGGTTTTGCTGCATGAATCGCAAATAAAATGTACATGGTTATCATGGTGATGACCTGCTTCGCAATTCTCTTTGCATAAAGCGTATAGGATAGAGTTGTCAGTGGTAGGAATTAGGTGGATGATGCCCTTTTCTACAAAGGTTTGTAATGTGCGGTATACCGTTACCCGGTCAAACATTTCTCCTGTGTACTTTTCAATATCAGCATGCGCCAATGCACCGGCACTGTCCAAAAACAGTTCCAATATTTTTTTGCGTCCATCCGTTACGCTTAGTTTGTTTTTTTTAAGAATATCGTCTATCATATTTTGCCGCTTGATGTATTAATTGAGGCTCCTACTTTGGTATTTCTCTTTCAATACAGCTTGAATATCCTTTAATAATTTTTGAATTTCATTTTCCTTTAGTCCATCATAGATGCCCCTTACTCTGCTTTGTTTGTCCATTAATGCAAAAAACTGGGTATGAATGAACTGGTCGGCAATAGCAGTAGCGGAATCAGGTTTATTATTATCAATCAGGTAACTCTGCCGCGCCATTTTGTACAATGATGCTTTATCTCCGGTTACAAAATTCCAGCTTATATTACCAGCAGCCGGTTGGCGGCTCATGGTACTATCATATTTGATTTTAAAGGAGCCGTCTTCATTTTGAACCAAATTTCCATTGAGCATTTGCAGTTCATATTTTTTTAGTAGCGGCACCGAATCCGTTTCAGGCATACAAGTGTGTGAAAGAATCATAAAGCTGCTATCATTTTTATAAGCGTCATATACCCTTCGCATATTCGCATTCATCTTCGGACATATTCCCTTGCAGGTAGTGAAAAAAAATTCAGCTACATATACCTTTCCGTCCACATCCCTTTCCGTTATTACTTTTCCGTTTTGGTTGGTAAAAGAAAAGGGTTGTAAATGGTTGTTGATTACCGGAAGGCTCGATTGTGAAAAATCATCCTGACTGAAAAAGTACAAAAAATAGCTTCCAAATAAAAGTACAAAGAAGCCAACGTACCAATGCCATTTTTTGACCATGCTATAAAATTTAAGCAAAGTTACACGCAAACTAGTTGCTAAATAAGGCTTATTGATAAATGAGGCAGAATTAAAAAGTTGCAACGTTATTGCAAATTTACTACCTTTGCATTTCTTACAATGAATACAAAAATCAATTGGGATATGATGGGAATTGCTACTTCGATAGCTTGTGCCATTCACTGTGCATTATTACCGGTATTGGTTTCTACCTTGCCGGTATTTGGTATCAATATTGTTCACAACTCTATTTTTGAGTGGGGCATGATTGTATTGGCCTTTATCGTAGGATCTTATTCCTTGTTTCATGGATATGCCAAACACCACCATTCGCTTACACCAGTTTTTCTTTTTTCAGCCGGATTTTTATTTTTAGTGTTAAAACAATTTTTTCATTCTTTTGAAAATTGGTTATTAATCTTCGCCGTTCCTTTAATTATCAGTGCGCATTATTACAATTATCGATTGTGCCACCGCAGCAAATGCTCGTCTACACATCACCAGCATTAGAAAAATTTTTACTTCCCAGTGAATTTATTTGCAGCAATCAAGATTTTGCGGTTTATTAAGTATCTTGAACGTTAAAATATTTTGTATGAGCAAATCGACAATTTTATTACTACTTTATATTATTACAACCTGCTCTTTATTTGCCCAAAGCAAGGATGAGATGGAGGTAAGGGGATTATTGGCTCGCCAAACAAAAGAATGGAATGATGGAAATATCCCGGCTTTTATGAACACCTACTGGAAAAGCGATTCACTGATGTTTGTTGGCAAATCGGGCATTACCTATGGATGGCAAAAAACCTTGGATAATTATAAAAAAAATTATCCAGATGCTGCCGCAATGGGAAAATTGAAATTTGACCTGTTGGAGGTGAAAAGATTGTCATCCGGCTATTTTTTCGTGGTAGGCAAATGGCATTTAACCAGAAGTATTGGAGATATCGGCGGTATATTTACCCTGCTGTTTCGTAAAGTGGCCAACCGATGGCTGATAATAGCAGATCATAGCAGTTAGGATACTGGGCCATTAATAATTGGTTTCTTCCCAGCCCTTCCATTTTTTTCGCAAATAAATGATCAATGCAATAAGCGATGCTAAAAAGGCAGTGTAATATAGATAGTTTCCAATGGTAGGGCTTCCTTCAAAAAAAGCAAATCCAAAATAAATTCCGATGCTCATGTTGGTTAGTAGCCAAACAAGCCCCATTGAAATGGACTGCATTATTTTTACTAAAAATTCTCTTACATCATCTTCCATATGCTGAATACAAAATTTTATCAAATAGGTTCTTGAAGAAAGGATTGCATTAATCTTTAAAGATAAATTATTTGATTGATACTCCTTTACTCAGATTGTCGGAAAAATGAAAGAATTCCCCGCAGGTTTCCGCGGATTTAAGCAGCGCAGATTAACACAGATTGAATGATTGGCTTGACAAGAACTTGTCTTATCAGCGTAAATTATGAGAAAAAAGAAAAAAGCTCCTCCATATCAGTTGGAATGTTAATTTTGTAGGTATGCCAGATTTTAATTGGAACGATAGCATTAATCTTGCAAGTAAGCTTACTACAAAACGATGTTGGAATTGGTTCAAAGTACTCAGTAGTTTTTATGTCAGTAAATGGTTCGGCAAACCGATACAATGGGGTTATCCAGTTTCTATTTCATTTGAGCCTACCACCAGTTGCAATCTCCGCTGTCCAGAGTGCCCGAGCGGCTTAAGGGCATTTACGCGCCCAACCGGTATGTTGGAAAAGAGTTTTTTTACCCGGACCATTGATGAAATACACAAAGAATTACTTTACCTGATATTTTATTTCCAGGGGGAGCCTTATTTAAATCCCGACTTTTTGGAAATGGTGAAATATGCAAGTGATAAAGGAATTTATACAGCAACATCTACCAATGCCCATTACCTGACAGACGCTGCCGCCAAACGAACGGTAGAAAGCGGCCTGGATAGGCTCATCATTTCTATCGATGGTACCACACAGGATGTATATAAACAATACCGAATTGGGGGAAATATTGATACCGTTTTGGAGGGCGCAAAAAATATTGTAAAATGGAAGAAGGCGCTGAATAGCAAAACACCATTTGTGTTTTTTCAGTTTTTGGTAGTAAAGCACAACGAACACCAGATAGAAGAGATAAAAAAAATGGCGAAGGATATTGGTGTGGATCAAGTAAGATTTAAGACTGCCCAGGTGTATGATTATATAACCGACCCAAATAATCTGATTCCTACCATTGATAAATACAGCCGCTATAAAAAAAATAAGGATGGCAGTTATTCTGCAAAAAATAAATTGGCCAATCGATGCTGGAAAATGCAACATGCCAATGTAATTACCTGGGATGGATTGGTGGTTCCTTGCTGTTTTGATAAAGATGCAACTCACCAGTTGGGAAATTTACAAAACCAGTCTTTTAAAGATGTGTGGAAAAATGATAATTATAAGCAGTTTCGAAGCGAGTTGATGAAAAGTAGAAAAAACATTGACATTTGCGCCAACTGCAGCGAAGGGGTATCGGTCTGGCAGGAATAATTAAATAGAAAGTTTTTTTATTTGAAGTCAGTTTAATAACAAGTCTTTTTGTATTCCCCATCTCCAGGTTCAATGAAATAATTCATTTCATTATACCTTTATTGATTGCAATTATTTGCTTAAATTTACCCTATGCCAACAATGTTTAATAATCATTTGCGACAAGTCTTATTGCTAGGGCTAGTTATTTTATTGGGCAGTATGTTGGTAGTAGAATTATATGTTTTTTTACCTGGTTTTTTAGGGGGGGTAACCTTATATATTCTGCTTCGAAAATGGTATCAAAAGCTGACCATTCAAAAAGGATGGCCTAAGGGGTTAACGGCTTTTTTGTTTATCATTTCTAGCATCATCGTTATTACCATTCCGATTTATTTTTCTGTGCTGTTGATATCTCCAAAAATATATGAGTTGATAAACAATCAGCAGGCAGTGGTTTTAGGCTTGGAAACATTTTCAAAAAAATTGGAGGCCTTAACTGGGCAGCAATTTTTTACTATAACCAGTGCTGAATCAATTGCTAAAAAAATAGCTTCTTACATTCCGACCTTACTAAATAGCACTGCCAATGTATTAACGAATCTGATTATGCTGTTTTTTTTATTATACTATTTGTTGTACAGTGGCAATGCCGTTGAAAAATATTTAGATCATATTATTCCATTGAAACCGGAAAATGTTGCAAAGCTTGCTCATGAAACAGATCTTATGATAAGAGCAAATGCAATAGGAATACCCACCATTTGCTTGGTGCAGGGTATTTTTGCAGCAATCGGTTATCTCATTTTTGGAGTTAAGGATTGGGGGATGTGGGGTTTTGTGACCGGTGTATTTGCATTTTTTCCATTGATAGGCACTATGATTGTATGGGTGCCGTTGGTTATTTACTTGTATTCTATTGACCAAAATGTGACAGCTACCGGGCTTACTATTTATAGTTTTGTAGTAACGGGCAATGTAGATTATATCACCCGATTGGAGCTACTAAAAAAAATAGGCAATGTGCATCCCATGATAACCGTATTAGGTGTAATCGTGGGATTACAATTATTTGGATTTATGGGTCTTATTTTTGGCCCACTACTCATCAGCTATTTTATTATTTTAATGAAAATTTATGTGAATGAGTTCACAATTAAACCGGATGCAAAGGTTCCTTGATTACTCAATCTTTTCATTGTAAGGGAGCTTTTATATGAAGGTAGAATATGGTCCAATTTTAAATTACAGAGAAAGGAAGTTGTAAAAAAGGATTTGCAGTAGAATGAATTGTAACAAATTGTAAAATTGATTTCCGCAAAAGATGCCAAAGCATTAAAAATCACAGCTACCTGATTGAATGAATTGAAAGTGATCAGCAACTAAATATCAAAATGAAATTATTTTTAATAGTATTTCCCCCTCCCTATCGGAAAACGATTTGTAGGATTTTGTCGACAATGATGGTCTGTTTTTTTATAATACCATTACACGCTCAATCTAATCCAGAGTTTCGGGGAGTGTGGGTAGCTACGGTGGATAATATTGACTGGCCTTCCAAAGGGGATTACAACAGCAATTCACAAAAAGCAGCGTTTATCAAACTGTTGGATATGCACCAACGCAATGGAATAAAC
Organism: Ferruginibacter sp.; assembly: GCA_044357815.1. Taxonomy (GTDB): domain Bacteria; phylum Bacteroidota; class Bacteroidia; order Chitinophagales; family Chitinophagaceae; genus Ferruginibacter. The sequence goes on from JBIKOV010000119.1 coordinate 9,406, forward strand.
GCTTTGGTGGTGCAAATTAGGCCTTGCACGGATGCGTTTTACCCCTCGCCCTATGAGCCCTGGAGTCAATGGTTGACAGGTGTTCAAGGAAAACCACCTTCACCCTATTACGACCCACTGACTTTTATGATATCAGAAACGCATAAACGCGGAATGGTTTTTCATGCCTGGATGAATCCTTACCGGGCCGAATTTAATTTATCAACTCCCTCTTTGTCAGCTACCCATATTACCAAGCTGCATCCTGAGTGGTTTTTAATTTATGGCGACAAACGTTATTTTGATCCTGGCAATAAAGAGGCGCAGCGATATGTAACACAGGTGGTGGCAGATGTGGTAAAACGATACGAGGTGGATGCAATTCATTTTGATGATTATTTTTATCCTTATCGGATTGCCGGCAAGGAGTTTCCGGATGATGCCAGCTTCAGAAAATATGGTCTCGGTTTAACCAAAGATGATTGGAGAAGAAGTAATACGGATTCAATTATTTCCATGTTGAGCGTCGCAATAAAAAAGGAAAGGAAAACCTGCCAGTTTGGTATCAGCCCCTTTGGCGTTTGGCGCAACCAGGACAAAGACCCTATCGATGGAAGTAAAACCATCGGCGCACAGACGAATTATGACGACCTATTTGCGAACATTTTATTGTGGCTAAAGAAAAGCTGGATCGATTATGTAGCGCCACAATTATAC
>JBIKOV010000120.1:0-10086 GCA_044357815.1 Ferruginibacter sp.
TTTTAATTCGTGCCAGCGGAAAACATACCATGAAAGCAGGACGTATTTACCAGCTGCGGGATGTTTTCAGAGATTATGCTGCTGTGTTTACCCGGGGGAGTAAAAATATTTCCTGGAAAAATATACAGTTTCATTTTATGCATGGCATGGGTTTAGTATGTCAATTTTCAGAAAACCTTTCCTTCGATTCGGTTACAATAGCTCCCGACAAAGCAAGCGGCAGAACTTCTGCTGCATGGGCTGACTGTATGCATTTTTCAGGCTGTAAAGGAAAATTACTGATAAAGAACTGCGTGCTTTCAGGAGCACACGACGATGCCATCAATGTTCACGGAACTTACCTAAGCGTTGTTGAAAAAATTGGGGACAACCAATTAAAGGTTCGGTTTATGCACAAACAAACCTACGGTTTTATGGCTTTTAACAGGGGGGATGAAATTGAATTTGTCAACCAGGAAACATACGCATCATATGGTGTGAACAGGGTAAAAGAGGCGGTATTGCTCAATCCTAAAGAAATGTTGTTGACGTTTGAAAAGAGTTCTCCACAAGGGCTTGCTATCGGGGATGCTATCGAAAATGTTACCTGGACACCTGAAGTAGAAATTAGGAATTGCAGGGTATCTTGGGTTCCTACCCACGGTTTTCTTTTATCTACACGGCGAAAGGTACTCGTGGAAGGGAATGAATTTTTAGCAACGCATATGAACGCAATTCATATGGCAATTGATGCCAATAGCTGGTATGAATCAGGTTATGTAAGGGATATGACGATTCGCAACAACAAATTTATCCGATGTGCAGAGCCTGTAATTAAGATTGCTCCTTGGAATAGAATTGCCAACAGCTCTGTGTATCAGAATATAAGGATTGAAAACAATGCGTTTATTCTTCGCAATGAATTGATAGTTCAGGCAAATAGCACAGATAACCTTGTTGTTGGTGGAAATACAATTTATGCAGAAAAGAAACTCAATGATAAGGTATCAATAAATACAGGAGATTGTAAGGGTTCAAATGTTAGCCAAAACAAATACCTCATTCAACCAAAAAAGTTGTAGCGTTTATTGTAGAATAGGTAAAAGCAACGTTTTAAATTATAAAATAAAATGAGAAGTGCAGTAATTATATCCTTATTTTTTAATGTAATGATCAGTTGTGCCATGGCGCAACAGCGGCCAAACATCATTTACATTTCTACAGACCAGCAGAGTCAAACAATGATGAGTTGTGCCGGCAATCAATACTTAAAAACACCGGCAATGGATTATCTTGCTAGTAATGGCATTCGTTTTACGCGAGCATATGTAACAAATCCTGTTTGTTCCCCCTCCCGTATTAGTATGATGACTGGAAGATTGCCTGGGTATTTTATGGATAAAGCTGGTAACGAGGTAAGGGAAAATGCCGGAGCTATGAAAATACCCGAAGTTAGTCAGGAGATAAAATCAACCACTATAGCAGCCTTTCTGAAGAAAGCGGGGTATGATCTTGCCTTTGGAGGCAAAGAGCATTTGCCACCCTCTTTGACTGCAAAATCAATGGGCTTTACCGATATTACGGATGACTCAAGAGATGTATTGACCCAGGAAGCTGCGGCGTACATCAAGAGCGCTCACAAAAATCCCTATTTCCTTGTGGTATCACTTATTAATCCTCACGATATCTGCTTTATGGCCATTCGTGACTTTGCTGATTCGGCTACGGCTGTGAGTTTACTAAAAAATTCTAAAACTGAATTGAGAAATTTGGACAAGGCGTTGGAATTACCGAAAGGCATTACCAAAAAACAATTTTTTGCTGAGTATTGCCCTCCTTTGCCTCCCAACTTTGAACCTCAGGAGGATGAAGCAAAAGCTATTGGTGAATTATTGGACAGTAGGTCGTTTAGAAGAAGTGCCCGCAATGAATATACGGATGAACAGTGGCGTATGCATCGTTGGGCATACTGTCGCTTGACAGAAATGGTTGATGCTCAGATTCAGCAACTACTGGATGCATTGAAGCAGAGTGGTCAGGAAGAAAATACTTTGGTGATATTATCCAGCGATCATGGTGATAATGATGCCGCTCACAGGATGGAGCACAAAACCGTATTAGATGAAGAATCGGCCAATATCCCTTTTGTTGCTATGTGGAAGGGGCATATTCCAGCAGGGCAGGTAAATACCCATAGCCTAATCTCTAATGGGCTCGACCTACTGCCTACTGTATGTGATTTTGCTGGTGTAAAAGCCCAGACAGATCCACGAGGAAGAAGTATAAAATCTTTGTTTGAAGGCAAAGAAATAGAATGGCGCAAGACCCTGGGAGTTGAGACCGAGATTGGTAGAATGGTGGTGAGCGATGATGGCTACAAATACATTCGGTATGATGCTGTGGGAATTGAAGAGCGCTTAATGGATTTAAAAAAAGACCCTTATGAAAAAACGCATTTCACCTGGAAAAAATCTCACTCGGAGCCACTGATGAGGCTTCGTAAAGCTTTTAAGGAACAATGGTTTCCGGATGCAAAATAATAAATATTTAAAACTGAAAAATAGTGGACTTAAAAAATAGTTTGTTTTCTTTTTTACAACTTTTTATTCGCAATATGTTGCGGTAAGTTATTAAATATTTATATAGCTACTATTACGGAATGATATCTCAAAAAATTCAAATTAAAAACAAATAAATTCAGATTACAAAATTAAAACCAAAAAAAATGAAAAAGAAGCGAATCGAATTGTCTGATTATTTTTCCGAGAAAAGAAAACCAATGGGGGTAAAATCCCTCCTCGCTACTATTTTTTTTACTCTACTTATCTCTCTTGCTTCGGCACAGGAGAATGCAAATAAGTCGATGAAAAAAGGAAATATTGGTGGTTATATGATTACAAAGGTTGAAAAAGTGGATGAATCATTTAATGCAGGCTACTCGATGTATGCAGCTGCTTGGCCTTTGATAAAAGAGTATCCGGGAAGAAGTTTTCAATCCGGTTTGTTCGGTACCTGGATGCATCCTTCGTATGATGGGCCACTGCCGGTAGAAAAATTATATACTGATATTGAAGGAGGATTAGGCTGGTGGAGAGATACTGAGTATGCTACCGCAACGCCTAAATTTATTATGGGTGGCGTACAACTTGATTTTAGCGGATGGGCTAATGGGCCTGGTGCAGGCAAGGGAAGGGACTGGAACAAACCCAAAGGGAAATATGGTATTGCACAGCTAAGTCCTTGGCTATTGTATCCCCCCGATGGATTAAACCTTAAGCAGGGCACCTGCGGCGAATGGTTTGGTAGTGGGTATCTGCCTTTGCCGCTCACTGAACCCAAATCGACTACAGCGGGTAAAGACGTACTCACTGGAAATCAGTGCTGGACCCTGTTCCTCAATACAGGGAATTTCAAAGGTCCGGTCGCATTTTTTACCCCGTATTTCTGGAGCGAGGCATCCGTTGATAAACCAATTTTGAGCGGCTTGTTTTTAGATACCCGCCCATCAAAGGCTAATAAACCATTTCAGATGGAAACGCAGCATATCCATTCCGCTGAAGCTACTGATTCCAAAGGTCAAATATATGCCCGTATGGCTACAACTCAGTACCCTGTGGGACGTGATGGTAATTCGGAGTTGCTTCATCGGCTGATGGTGTACAATAAGAAGGCACTCTGGGATAATGTAGAAGCCTGGTTTAAAGGCGGAAAGCCCGCGGATGGCAGTATTGATGCAAGCAATGCGGCTATGCAAAAGTTTGAGAAAGGAGTTAGATCAAACTGGAAATTTTATGGCGATCAGATTCCCAAGGAAAAGCGTGCCTTAATGAATATTACTTCTTACATGGATGCTACTGTAACTGATTCCGCTACTTTAAAAGTCCGCTGGGAAGGTGATTTAATAAAAAGAAGAAAAACGAAAAACGGCGCTGTAATAACGCTTCCTGAATATTATAAACTGATTAAATCCGGTACTGACGACATAGGAAACTGGATTGCAGTGGCAGCTAAGGAAGTACCGGCTGAAACCGGTCTTCATGAGATAAGCTTTGGTAGGGCTGAAGATGACAGAGTCTCCCTCACTTATCGTACTCCTGAAGAGAATAAAAGTAGTTGGAAAACTCCTGGACCTGCAGCAGGACCTTTCAAAGTAAAATTGGGGGATGGTAGTACCCTGACCTATTATTGGTATCGATTTGCCGACCAGCCTTCATTGCTTAATGCCAATCTAAGTAATCAGGAACGGGAAGAAATTCAGCGACGTGTTGAACTTCTACATCGGAATTGGACAATGGATCGCGAATACCTTCCTCCACCAATGAGCGGGAAACTAGCCTATTTAGATCCGGCCTTGATCGTTACTCCTCCGAAAGGTATGGAAGTAGGTTTTGTTCCCATCGTTACGCAACAGGGATTGGAAAAATAGGCATATTTATATCGATCGACAGCTGAAAAACCCTAGTAATTCCAAAATAGGAAATCCTGGGGTAAGGCATTGGGACCTTACAATGGTCCCAATGCCTTATCAGTTTCCAATGCTTTATAATTTATCAAATGATAAAGCCGAATAGAATGGTATAGCTGGTAAAGAAAAGATAATAGCTGATACAATGATTGAAAAAATTGGTCAATGGAATATGTCATGCCTGGGACTCTTTTTTTCTGGAAAACAAAAATAAGCTAGAGATCCGTAAACATTATGAAGAGCGAAGTCCGTTGCAACCCAACCATGCTAAAAATTAAAGCTGATTTTTTTTAAAAATAAAATTTACAATAGGGATGAAAAAGGTTTCACTTCAAATAATATTTTCGCTGATTTGCTTACATCTTTTTGGACAGCAGATGATTATTAATAAGGATGCTGTATCATTTGCAAAAAATGATTTTGTATTGGCTGCCAATAATTTTGTGGCAGATATTTTATTGGATTCCAACGACAATAAAACAGTACTCCTAGCTGCCGGTTTATTTTCAGATGATGTGAAACGGGTATTCGGACAAAAACCTTCAATCAAGTTTACTGCCCAATCTATTTCCGGTAATTGTATTATTGCCGGAAGTATTGAGGATAGCAAGGTGATCAAAGACCTTATTAAAAGAAAAGTAATTGATGTTTCAGCAATAAAAGGGAGCTGGGAAGCTTGCCTGATTCAAGTGGTGGAAAATCCAATCAAAGGAGTTGGTAAAGCGCTGGTAATTGTTGGAAGCGATCGAAGAGGTACTGCTTATGGTTTAATGGAATTATCAAAGCAAATGGGAGTGTCTCCATGGTACTATTTTGCAGATGTACCATCTGTAAAGCGGAAGCAAATTGTTATCCAGCAAGGAAGGTTTATCCAAAATTCACCCTCCGTAAAATATAGGGGAATATTTATCAATGATGAAATGTGGGGATTACGTCCTTGGGCAATGAATACAATTGCACCGCAGGAGGGTAAAGGCATTGGTCCAACAACCTACACCAAAATATTTGAACTTTTATTAAGGCTCAAAGCGAATACAGTTTGGCCGGCCATGCATCAGAAAACAAGGCCCTTTAATAATTATGAACAGAACAAGGTGGTTGCTGATCAATTTGGTATCGTCATGGGTTCATCACATATAGAACCAATGCTGAGAAACAATATTGGCGAAGCCGAATGGGACCAGGAATACCCCGGAGAACCCTGGGATTATGTAAAAAACAAGGATCATATTTATAAATATTGGGAAAAGAGAGTGAAAGAAAATGGAAGGTATGAGAATATGTATACCGTCGGTAAAAGAGGCAAAGATGATGAGGCTGGCTCTGATATCACTGTTAGTGTGCTAGAAAATATTTTTTCCGATCAGCGGAATATTTTGAAAAAATGGGTTAATAAAGACGTAACAAAAGTACCCCAGGTACTGATTCCTTATACCGAGGTGTTGAATTTATATAACAAAGGATTGAAGGTTCCCAAGGATGTGATTATTTGCTGGCCCGATGATAACTTTGGAAATATTCGTCAGCTTCCCAACATAGCCGAGCAACAACGTGTTGGTGGTTCAGGTGTTTATTATCATTTTCAATGGTTGAATGGCGCTACAACTGCCTATCCATGGTTGTTTACAACTCCGCTGGCTTTAACCTGGACAGAGATGAAAAAGGCTTATGATTATCATGTGCGTGATTTATGGATAGTGAATGTTGGTGATATCAAACCTGCCGAATTAGGCATTGACCATTTTATGCAAATGGCTTGGGATATTGGTAAGTTTGAAAATAATGATCCAAAAAAATTCTTGATGGATTGGGCTAGTGTAAATTTCGGCTCTCCTTATGCTTTACAAATAGCCGAGGTTTTGACAAAGCATTTCGAACTATCCTATGCGCGTCGACCAGAAAGTATGGTCATGTACAACGGTCGGAAAAAGGAATTGAAATGGGATTGGTTCACGCTCTCCAATTTCAATGATGAGGTTCAAATTAGAATTGATCAATACACTGATTTGAAAAAAAAGGTCGACAGTATTTATCAACTACTTCCTTCTACTCATAAAGATGCATTCTTTCAAATGGTTGTGTACAATGTAAAAGGGGCCGCTTTGCAAAATATAAAGGTTTTGTATGCTCAAAAAAGCAATACCTATGGCAAAGAAAAAAGATCAAGTGCAGCAACATACGCTGCGCTGGCTCAACAAGCAGAAAATGAAATTTATCAGCTAATTCATCATTACAATAAAGAGCAGGTTACGGTAGCAGACAAATGGGATCATATGGCTTCCTTGCCAGGACCTTGGGGGGCACAATGGCATCAATGGGACATGCCTCCACTGAGTAGTTATTCAGGCGAAGGCGAACCTACAATGCAGCTAAGTCTTGAAGGCGGTGATGGTCAATTGCTGCCGGGGTTCAGTGTATTCAATGAGGATAAGCGTTTTATAGATTTGTACAATACAGGAAATGGAGCAATATATTGGAATTCAAAAACATCCGCTGATTGGATAAAACTTAGTGATACAGCAGGTGTTATCTACGATGAAAAAAGAATATGGGTAACAATCGATTGGAAAAAAGCGCCCAAAGGGATTGATCCTGTAGGAAAGATAGCTTTTGGCTGGCAACCGTCCAATGAAAATAAGTCAGTTAGCAATCAATTCCTGCATTTTCCAGCAAAGCAACTCAGTAAGGATAGTATGATCAACCAAAATATTAATGGGGGCGGTTTGCAAGTGCAATTATCCCTCTTTAATCCAGCAGCACCAACTAATGAAAAGGTGAATGGCTTTGTGGAAAGCAATGGATATATTTCTATTGAAGCAGCCCATTATTCAAGAAAAAAAGATGCGCCGCATGCTGGTTGGAATGTGGTGGATGGGCTTGGTAGAAAGGGAAATGCGGTTACTATTTTACCAACCAATATTGCTAGTATAGAATCGGTGGAGGATATTATTTCAAATTCCCCCTCACTTGAATATGATATTTTTACATTTTCTGGCGGTGAGGCTAAACTTATTTTCAACTGTATTCCTTCTTATCCGATTAATAAAGAGTATGGCTTGCGCCTTGCTATTTCTATTGACAATGAAAAGCCTACAATTATTGAAAGTAAAACACCCAGTGATGTAATGAGTAATCTTAAGACCATCACATCCCAACTCAAATTACCCAACAAGGGAAAGCATGTATTAAAAATATGGATGGTGGATCCAGGACTGGTAATAGATAAACTTATTATTGATACCGGAGGAGTGAAAGATTCTTACCTTGGACCACCAGAATCTGTTTTGATAAAATAGCAGCTTCTACATTTCTCCTACAGGATTTTAATAAAATGAAAATAAACAGTAATTATACTATCAATAAATCATTTCCAATGTTAAAAAAATCGATCAACCCTAAGTTTTCCAGCCGCGTATGGTTGACTATTATTTTTCTTTTACACCTAGTGTATAATGGATTTTCTCAGTCATCCAATAAAGTATTTCCGGGAGCCAATGAGAAGACACCAGCTCGGTCGGAGTATTTTTCTTGGATCAACAATACCAATGAAGGAACCACTGAAAAACAAACGTTGAGTAACCTCAATTTTTTTCAATATTTGCACGATGAATATGGTATGGTGTTGGATATTTATGCTTTTGATGCAGGGGCAATCGATGGTGCCGGATTCTATGGGTCGATCCATTCCACTAAATTTAAAACGCAGTTTCCAAATGGTTTGTTGGGCTTGGCAAATAAGTCTGTAAAAATGGGTACCCGATTTGGTGTATGGGGTGGACCGGATGGTTTTGGAAATTCGCCGGCAGAAGAAAAGCGTCGCCAAGAAATGATGGTTTCCCTTTGCCGTGATTACCGGTTCGAACTTTTTAAATTTGATGCTGTTTGCGGAGACTTGAGAAACGATAAGCAAGATGCATTTATCAAAATGATGACCGACTGCAGAAAATATAATCCTAATCTTGTTTTACTCAATCATCGAATTAATCTTGGTGCAGAGGCGATTAAACATTCAACTACCTGGCTGCTTGGTGGTGCAGAAACCTATATTGATGTTCATATGACTAACAGCCAGACTGCCACTCATCACAGGGTAGGAGCACTTTCCAGAAAGTTGGTTCCTGGATTACAACGGTTAACCGAGGATCACGGGGTTTGCCTTTCTTCCTGCCTCGATTATTGGGAAGACGATTTGGTTCTTCAGGCATTTAATAGAAATCTAATTCTTGCCCCAGAGATCTATGGTAATCCTTGGTTCTTGCGAGATGATGAATATCCCAGACTAGCCAGAATATTCAATTTAACTAGGAAGTATAAAGAAATATTGGTGAATGGGATTGTTCTTCCGAAAGAAAAATATGGCGAAAAAGCTGTTTCAAGAGGCGATGACAAAACTCGTTTAATCACGCTTCGGAATTTAACTTGGGAGCCTGTTACCATTACAATTAAGTTGGATGAGGAGATTGGACTCGGCGATGGCTCTTTGGTTGAACTAAGGCAATATCATCCGGTAGAAAAAATGATTGGTCGTTATCAAAAAGGACAAACGGTAAAAATTGAAGTGCTTCCATTTCGTTCCACCCTTTTATTGGCCACCTATGCAAAATTTTCTGAACCATCTATCGAAGGTTGTGATTATGAAATAGTAAGGGATGTAGTAGGAAAACCACTGAAGATTAATTTACTTGCTTTTCCAGGTGAAAAAAAGAATATCACTTTTCATGGTGCTGAGCATTCTTTTCTAAAGGCAATGATGGATGGTAAACCAATCAATGAATTGATAGCGGGTAAACCACTTGAAATAATTTTTCCTGGAACACCCTTAAAGGAAAAGTATCACCGAAAATTGGGTGATATGACTTCAATAGCCGTACCTGATGATGCAGAAGGACTTTATGAAGCAACTTGCTTTGCGGCCGATAATAATGCGTTAGAGGCTCGTTCGCTATTGCGGTCTGGACCAACAAAAATCCCTCAGGTGCAGAAAGCAAGGGATGCCTTTTTTACCCAGCAGTTGTTTGTGGATCGGGGATTATGGGATCGGAATCTTTTTGATGGTGACCTCAAAACATCTTTTTATCCAAGCAGAAGGCAAGGTAAAATGGATTTGCGCATCAACGGTGGGGCATTTCGATTGGACTTGGGTACCCTCACTCCGCTTGACAGCATAAAAATTATTGTTGGAGACGAGCAAGCACTTCAGCCTTTTAAATCTTTTGAAGCCATTCGGGTGCAAACATCTGTTGATTTAAAGACATGGTCAACCATCCTGCTATTGGCCGGAAAATCGATGGTTTTACAGTTAGACCAATCTAAGCCAATAAGGTATTTGCGATTACCAAGTTCTCCTGAAAAGATATTGGAAATCGAAGGCTTTCTGAATGGAAAGGCAGTGAAAAGAACCCTTTGGAGAGCATCTAATTTATTCAGTGCTTACCGTCCAATGACTGCAAAAGCCGCATTTCAACACAGCTTTGTACTCAATGAAATTTCCAAAGGGAGTTACCTTGCAGTAGCGCTTAACGGAATTCACGGGATTGAAGGAGCCTATGCAGCCTTACGTGTAAATGGAAAATTGGTAGGGGCACCCGATAGAAGTTTATCTTATAGAAGCAATTCATGGGAGTATCCTGTGCCATTGGCAG
>JBIKOV010000157.1:0-7586 GCA_044357815.1 Ferruginibacter sp.
CATGTATATATTGGTGCGTTTGTACGAGGTTTTGTTTTACCCATTGTACATCATCTGTAAAAATAAAAAATGTAAATGCAGTGATTTTTTCTTCAATTAGCTCAATTGCTTTTTCGTAATAACTTAGACCTAAGAATCCAAAAGTTTCACTAAACACTGGATGGGTAACATAATCGCCTCTTCTAATATGTATGGATATTGGGTTAACCGCATTGGCAATTTGCTGTTTGTACAATTTAAAAGAGGGAGAAGGGGTATTAGTAAATGTCAACTCTTTGCGTATAATGGGGTCAATGGCACTGAAATATTTTTCGGAATGCCAATAGCCATCTGTAGTGATAGAATAAGCTTTTGATTGCAATATATTGCTATTAAAATGATATTGTTCTTCTTTGGATAAATTGAAAAATGGTTTACAGCTTCTTTTTGGAAAAAGTTTGGTTGCCTTAGATAAATATTCCATTGGTATATTCATTTTTTTGTACTGAATATTGAAATGGTCCAGTTTAAAATTTCTTTGACTTTGTTTGGAATAGGTTGAATGGTAAAATCTAAGATCAAAATATAGATCTGTGTGGTTGATTATTGAAAGATGCCTTGCAAAAGCATATTGAAATAATTGGTTTCCTAATCCACTGGTTATTTTAGCGATAATCATTTTTTAAATAAATTTTTCTTAATGACCCATTGATCGAATGTTTAGACACGATTCAATGGGTGTAATTAATTATTATTCAGAGAGGTCCGGGTGTCATGCGGTTTTTCCTTTGTAAGCATTTTTATTGATCGCTTAATTTCCCGTATTACTCGGTTGGTTAATGCTTTTTGGAAACTTCCGTCCCTATTGAGTGTCCTCGAACTTGTCCAGGGACGTGCTATATTTGATTTCACTGGTTGTATGGATCCGTATTTCATCATGTCGAATGCCAAGCGTCCGTCATCTCCTCTTATATTTTCTACTATATATCCGGCTTTTAATCCAAATTCTTTTACATACCCCATGCTAATACCGTATGCATTGAGATAGGGCCGATTGATTTGCCTATATCCAGCAATGGTATCTTTCATTTTTTCAAGTAGATATAGTTTCCATCTTGGATAGCCCTGTTCTGGAATGAATGAATATCGTCCATATACACAAGCCGTACCAGGCTTCTGAAGTACCCTCATCATTTCATTAATCCATCCTTGAGGATACATACAATCAGCATCTGCTAAACATATATATTTACCCTTTGCATTTTCTTGACCCAATTGCCTTGCAGGTCCGCAACCCTGGATACTTTGAAAAAGCTTTTTCACTTGCAGTCTGTCAATTGTTTGTTGGGTTTTGTCGGTGGAATTATTATTTATTACGATTATTTCTAACGGGATGCTAGTTTGCATATTAGCTAGTGATGATAAACAGCGTACAATATTCACTTCTTCGTTATAAGCCGCAATAATAATCGACACCGTTGGATGGGGGCTCTGAATATGAGCTAGTTTTTCATTGATTGAATCAAAAATGGTTGCAGGAATTTCCTCATACTTTGAAAAGGAAAAATTATTTCCTTTGATCCATTCAGGTACTCGCATGATTTTTTTTTAAGAGATTAATTATGATGTTGTTGTAAGCCTTATCCATTTTTTTTAACTATCCTTTTCAGCGGTTTGCTTTTCACATTTTTAGTTATTCCAATCATGCAAAGGAGGAATTTTGATGGATATGAATTTAATATCCTTTCAATGAATGCGGGTGTTTTTGTCTTTAAAAAAAATAATGATAAATCATTTTTAAATATAATAAAAAATATTAATATAAAGGTTTAAATTCTTTTATTATTTTAAAATTATTATATGGCTTCAGTAGCAATTTGGTTTTGGGTATGTTTCTCTATTGTATTGTATACTTTCATAGGTTATGGTATCCTTTTATATCTCTTAGTTATTGTTAAACGAATTTTTTCAACTTCCATTCAATTTGAAAATTCGGTTTTTGAGCCACCGGTTACTTTGGTTGTTCCCTGTTTTAATGAAGGAGATAGCATTTTGAATAAAATTGCTAATTGTCAGCTGTTGGATTACCCTACTGATAAATTGACCCTTGTTTTTATTACGGATGGTTCTACTGATAATAGTCAACTACTATTGCAACAATTTCCTCGCATTAAAGTATTGCATGAAAATAGACGTGCAGGAAAGACTGCTGCTGAAAACAGGGCAATGAAATTTGTTGAAACTCCTTTTGTTATTTTTTCAGATGCTAATACGATCTTGAATGAAGGGGCTGTAAAAAATATAGTACGGCATTTTGCCAATGATCAAGTAGGATGTGTATCTGGCGAAAAACGAATTATTATATCCCGCTTAGATACGGCTAGTTCAGCAGGAGAGGGTATTTATTGGAAATATGAATCTTTATTAAAAAAGCTGGACTACGAATTCAACAGTGCAGTGGGGGCTGCGGGGGAGTTGGTAGCTTTTAGAGCATCTCTCTATAAAGATTTGCCGGAAGATACCTTGCTAGATGATTTTATGCAATCTATGCAAATGGCAGCTGAAGGTTATAAAATTGCCTATGAACCAGATTCATTCGCATTAGAAACTTCTTCCGAAAATGTGGCAGAGGAATTAAAAAGAAAAGTGCGGATCTGTGCTGGTGGATGGCAGTCCATTAGTAGACTTTATGGGAAATTACGTTTTCATACTACTCCATTATTGTATTTTCAATATTTTTCTCATCGCGTTCTTCGCTGGACGATTACCCCTTTTTTATTAATTGCATTATTTTTTTTAAACATCTTCCTTGGAATAGGGGGCTTTAATTTTTATACGATTACCCTTTTAGTACAGCTATTTTTTTATACTGCTGCTTACGTTGGCTTTGTAATGGAAAACAAAAAGTTGCGCATCAAAATTTTATTTGTGCCCTATTATTTTTGTGTGATGAATTATGCGGTGCTGGCTGGATTATACCAATTATTGGCAGGTACACAAAATGGCATCTGGGAAAAATCCCAGCGAAAAGCAGTGCCTCTTTCCTAATTTTTATTTTTATATATAATGTTGTCGGCTCCTCTATTGATTGATCTTTCTTATTTTTATTCCCTTACCGCAGGTGATAAATCCTTTGGTAACCTTTTGTTAACTGGTACCATTGCTGAAATCGATTTACTTCTAAAGGATTTTCAATTAGCCTGGGAGCAATTGGATGCAGCTGGTATTAAGAAAATTGCCCACTCCCTTGTTTCTTTATCTGCGATTGCTGGAATGCCCCAGGTATCAAGCTGGAGTAGAGCAATTGACCAGCAATTTTCAGATGGTGTCTTCCATCCCGAAATGGGGGTATTTGCCAATCAGATCATTACCGGATGGCCAATTGCCAAAACTCAACTTGAAACCCATCGAATTATAACGTAAATCCCTTCTGTAGGCTCTTTTCCTTTTTTTATTTTTATCTTATTAGTGCTGTCTTAATTGGCAAAAAAATAAAAAATACAACTATAAATATTCTTTCAATTTTATTATATTGTTAAAATATATAATTAATAATTGAATGGGTAGTATGGGGGATTTTAAAATATTTATAATAGAGGATGATCCGTTTTATGGGCAAATGCTGGAATATCATCTTTCACTTAATCCTGAATATGACATATCTCGTTTTACCCGTGGGGCAGAATGTTTGGCTAAAATGGGCCAGCGGCCAGATTTGATTACGGTTGACTTTTCATTGCCAGATTACAATGGGGATGTTTTGTACAAGAAAATCAAATCGGTAAACGATCAGGTGCCAGTAATAATGATCAGTGGGCAGGAAGAAGTAGATGTAGCTTTAAAAATGCTCAAGATGGGGGTTGCTGATTATTTAGTGAAGGATGCTACCACGCAGGATCTTTTGTGGAATTCAATTATTAAGCTAAGGGAAAAATTGCCTCCTAAAGAAATAGTAGCAATACTTCCTAGCGATGTTAGTAAATCCTTTTCTTTTGAAAAAAATATAATAGGACAGAGTACTTCGCTCAATAAAGTATTCATTCTAATGGAGAAAGCTGCTCAAACCAATATCAATGTTTCCATTACTGGTGAAACGGGTACAGGTAAAGAAGTAGTGGCTCAATCTATCCATAACAATGGTAATCGAAAGCGAAAGCCTTTTATTGCAGTAAACATGGCAGCTATCCCAAAAGACCTGATAGAAAGTGAATTGTTTGGACACGAAAAGGGCGCCTTTACAGGAGCAGCAATGAAGAAGACGGGTAAATTTGAAGCTGCCAATGGGGGAACTATTTTTTTGGATGAGATCGCTGAACTGGACCCTAGTCTACAAAGTAAAATTTTAAGGGTGCTGCAGGAAAGAGAAATTACAAGAGTAGGGGGGCACGAAAAAATTAAATTGGAAGTTAGACTGATAGTGGCCACACATAAAGATCTTGCTGAGGAAGTAAAAAAAGGAAATTTCCGAGAAGATCTTTATTACCGGATTATGGGTTTACCCATTGACTTGCCACCCTTGCGCGAAAGGGGAAATGATATCTTTATTTTGGCAAAATATTTTGTAGAGGAGTTTGTTAAAAGTAATGGGTTGGGTTATATTTCGATTACACAAGCTGCAAAGAAAAAACTGATGAGTTATCATTATCCGGGTAATATTAGGGAATTAAAGTCGGTGATGGAACTGGCAGTTGTGATGAGCGATGGGAGTGAAATTAAAGCAGCCGATATTGTTTTGTCGTCAGTTAAAAATGAGCCGACTTTAATCCAGGAAGACAAAACCCTTCGGCAATACAACCGAGAAATAATTCAATATTTTCTAAAAAAGTATGATGATGATGTTGTTTCTGTTGCTGATAAGCTCGATATAGGGAAGTCTACTATCTATAAAATGATTCAGCAAAAGGAAATAGTACTTAAATAAACAATCATTGACTATTTCGGTCTATTACCTCAATTTTTTAATTTCAATTTTACCTTTTTATTTTTTATGAAGATAAGCCCTATTCCATCCAATGAGTCTGAGCGACTTTTGGCCCTACGGGAATTGAATATATTAGATACTGCAGCGGAAAAGAATTTTGATGACATTACGCTACTAGCTTCTCAAATTTGTGATGCTCCCATTTCCTATATTTCCTTGTTGGATAAAGATCGGCAGTGGTTCAAATCTACTAAGGGGCTGTCAATTACTGAAACCAACCGTGACATTTCATTTTGTTCACATACCATTCATCAGTCTGGTATTATGATTGTTCCCGATGTATTGATGGACGAGCGTTTTGTAGATAATCCGAAGGTAACAGGTAATCCTTTTATTCGATTTTATGCGGGAGTTCCTCTGTTATCTGATAGGGGATTTAAATTGGGAACTTTGTGCATTGTTGACCATCAGCCAAGAAACCTCAATCCACAGCAGATATTTGCGCTGGAGGTTTTGGCAAGGCAGGTGGAATCAAATATATCACTTCGTGCAAAAATATCTGCTCAAGAACTTGCAGAAGAAAAGTACAGGAGCATTATTACCAATATGAAACTTGGCTTACTGGAAGTGGATAGAGAAGAAAAAATTCTATTTGCTAATCAGAGTTTTATTGAAATGAGTGGGTATGGGTTGAATGAATTATTGGGTAAGAAGTCAAGTGATATTTTTTTACATGGGGAGAGTAGTAGGGTAATGAAAAATAAAAATATTTCTAGGATGAAAGGTCGTTCGGATGCCTATGAAATTGCGATAAGGGATAAAAAAGGGGAGATAAGATGGTGGTTAATCAGTGGAGCTCCCCGTTTTGATAATTCGGGTGATTTGGCAGGCTCTATTGGGATTCATCTGGATATTACCAATCAAAAACTATTGGAAATCGAATTGACTGAAGCCAAGGAATTGGCCGAGGAGTCTACCAGAAGTAAAGAAACTTTTTTGGCTAATATGAGCCACGAAATTAGAACCCCTATGAATGCTATTATCGGCATGTCTGCTCAATTAGCAAAAACGAATCTGGATAGTACCCAGCAGTTTTACTTAGAAACGATTCATTCAGCATCCGACAATTTGCTTTTTATCATTAACGATATTTTAGATTTTTCAAAAATTGATGCGGGAAAGCTTCAGCTAGAAAGGATCGGCTTTGGGCCAAACGAATTGCTGAACAGTGCGCTTCGCGTACTGAGTCATCGGGCAGAGGAAAAAGGTCTTTCCCTCAACAATGTCTTTTTTGATCCAGCAATAAGCCCTGTCTTGATGGGCGATCCTTATCGGCTTAACCAGGTATTGATCAACCTGATTAGCAATGCTATTAAATTTACTGAAAAGGGTAATGTTGATATTTCTTGTGAGGTTTTGAGTGATAGCCTGTTATCGCAAACAATTCAAATAACTGTGAAGGATACGGGCATTGGGATGGAAGCTAATTTTTTGGATTGTTTATTTGAAAAATTTTCACAAGAAGATGCTTCCGTAACTAGGCAACATGGAGGTACTGGTTTGGGAATGAGTATCTGTAAAGATTTAATTAATTTAATGGGTGGAGAAATACATGTTAAAAGTAAAAAAGGAATTGGTTCTACCATTGCATTGAAAATTAAATTTGATAAAGGAACTTTCGAAAATCTGCCGGAAAAACCAATTTCTGATGTTGATTCAAAAATACTTGTTGACAAAAAAGTACTGCTGGTAGATGATAATCAAATGAATCGATTGGTAGCAGCCACTATTATATCCAATCATGGCGCCGTTATAACAACGGCTCAAAACGGAAAAGAAGCCGTCGAAATATTGGAGAAAATTCACTTTGATATTGTGCTCATGGATATCCAAATGCCAGTGATGGATGGGGTGGAGGCCACTGCTATTATTAGGTCGAAGATCAGTAAGGAATTGCCTATTATCGCCTTAACGGCCAATGCAATAAAGGGGGACAACGATAAATATTTAGCTGCTGGCATGAATGGTTATTTATCTAAACCCTTCATTGAAAAAGATCTCCTTAATGTGGTGGCTTTTTGGCTTAATAAAATAGAGGGTATAGCGTTTGCTTTTAGTAATGCTTCATTTGCTGATAAATTATATGATCTTACAACGCTTCATAATATTGGGCGGGGGAATAAAGAATTTGTTGAAAAGATGATCAGTTTATTTATAGCCGAAACTCCGGAAAAGTTGGTGAAAATGGAGGAAAGCTATCGCTTACATGATTATAAGGCAATGAGTGAAATTGCTCATCAAATTAAACCAATACTTGACAACCTAGGAATCTTTTCTTTAAAAGAGCCGATCAGGATAATAGAAAAAATGGGGCAACAAGAATTGAACAATACCGATATCCCCCTACTACTGAAAACAATGAGAACTACGATAAGCTTGGTTATAGATGCATTGCAAAATGAAATCAGTGCGCTGGTAGATTGAAAATTTTGAATAGGGAATGCTGGATTTTCCGAATTAAGTTAATAGTAAAAGCGTTGGATGTTTTCAAAGTAAGGGTTTGTTATATTATCTTAACCAGCGTATAGTTTTTCTTTCCTTTTTGTACCAGCAGATACTTACCATTTAGTAGTAGGGATTCGCTTAAGGCTAGTTCGATTGACTCTACTTTTATTTTATTAATACT
>JBIKOV010000363.1:0-2747 GCA_044357815.1 Ferruginibacter sp.
CCTAAACCCAAACAAAAAAGAGCCAATAAGTTAAAGGCCCCAAACTAAACCCTAAACACCTAAACCCAAACAAAAAAGAGCCCTAAACTAAACCTCTAAACAACTAAACCCAAACAAAAAAGAGCCATCAAGTTAAACGCCCCAATCTAAACTCAAAACAAATACACCATTAAATTTGAAGAAAATGAAAGGAATCATCCTAGCAGGCGGATCCGGCACAAGGCTTTACCCCATCACAATGGGAATCAGTAAGCAGCTAATGCCTATTTACGATAAACCCATGATTTATTATCCACTCAGCACCTTGATGCTAGCTGGTATAAAGGAAATACTGATCATCACTACGCCCGACGACCAGGCACAATTTATACGCCTATTGGGTGATGGGTCTCAGTGGGGCTGTAGCATTTCGTATGCCAAACAGGAAATCCCCAATGGCCTGGCGCAGGCATTTGTAATTGGCGAACATTTTATTGGTACCGACAGTGTAGCATTGGTATTGGGTGACAATATATTTTACGGAAGTGGATTTAGTAAATTGTTGCAACAGTCTGCCAATCCGGATGGAGCGGTAATTTTTGCTTACCCTGTTAGCGATCCAGAGCGATATGGGGTGGTGAATTTTGACAGCAATCGCACTGCACTTAGCATTGAGGAAAAGCCTGCCCATCCCAAAAGCAATTATGCGGTTCCGGGATTGTATTTTTATGACAATGAAGTGGTGAATATTGCAAAAAATATCCCTCCCAGTCCGAGGGGTGAATATGAAATAACGGATGTCAACAGGATCTATCTTCAGAATAAAAAATTAAAAGTGGGGGTACTAGATCGGGGCTTTGCCTGGTTGGATACGGGCACTTTCGAATCGCTCAATGATGCGAGCGAGTATGTGCGGGTGATAGAAAAAAGACAGGGATTAAAAATAGGGTGCCCCGAAGAAATAGCCTGGAGAATGGGCTTTATTTCAAAAGGACAGTTGCAGGTGCTAGCAGAAAACTTGCGAAAAAGTGGCTATGGAGAATATTTGATCAGGATTTCGCAGTAGATAGAAGCTATGCGTTGATTGAAAAAAGGGATACACTTTATATATTTCCAGGACCGGTTTAAAAGCCGGTCCTTTTTAATGGCAAGTAGGTAAATGGAAAAAAATAAATAAATAAATTGGGTTCTGTAATAACTTTTTTAATTTTTTATTAATATTTTTAAACATTTTTTAAAAAATCTTGTAATAGAATCAATAATTTAATTGAATGGACTCATTTACAATAAAGGATCTCGAGAATATATCTGGAATCAAGGCGCATACCATTCGTATATGGGAGCAGCGATACCAATTTCTTAAACCCAAGCGTACCGAGACGAATATCCGCTTTTATAATAATGTGGAATTGAAAACCTTGCTAACGGTGGCTTTGCTTAATAAGTATGGATTCAAAATTTCGTTGCTTGATAAAATGAGTGCCGAAGAGCTGGATAAAAAAATACAATCGCTTACCCAGCTGGAAGCCCAGCAGGAGCGCATCGTAAACGAGTTGGTGGATTGTATGATTCAAGTTGATTTGGAAAGACTGGAGGCGATATTGGAAGGATATATTCAGTCAAAAGGGATTGAACGAACGATTACCCAGATTATTTTTCCATTCATGGAAAAAATTGGTATTCTATGGATCACCAATCATATCAACCCTGCACAAGAGCACCTGGTTACTAATATTATTCGACAGAAGTTGATTGTAGGAATAGATTCAGTGGTGAAAGAAATTAAAATCAATAAGACTGTTTTGCTTTTTTTGCCTGAAGGTGAATTCCATGAATTGGGGGTGCTGTTTGTAAGTTATTTGTTAAAATGCAAAGGGGTGTCTACCATTTATTTGGGAGCGAATGTGCCACTTAGAGATGTAGAATACCTGGTGAATCTGAAAAAGCCTACCTATATATATTCCCACTTATCATCCGTTGGACATAGTTTTAATTTTGATAAATTCATACTGGCGATCACCAAAAAATTTGAGGGTACGCCCATTATTCTTTCCGGTTTATTAACCAATACCTACGAGAAAAAAATTCCATCTCAGATTACTTTTAAGAAAACCTTGGCCGAGGTGATGGAATTTATTGCTACACTGTAAGCAGTGCACTTTCAATTGTGCAGTCATCCCTTCAATGTAAGGAGTAATTGCTTATAATGTTAAAATTTCCGCCCAAACCAATTTTGCTAGAAAATTTTTGCTTTATTGAAAAAGCAGAAAAACAGGAGTTTTATGGCAAAAAAGATCAAAATTTGCTGTTTTAATGGTAAAATGAGCCAAAATAGCTCGTTTTATCCTTTTTCTTGTGTCAGTAACTCCGGCATAATGTTTAATATTATTATGAAATAAATTAAACAAAATTTTGATTAAGTTGATCATTTTGTTTAGTTTTACAGTATAATTTATTAAACAAATTGATATGTCGACTGTCGAATTCAACGAATTGTTATTAAATAATACTGAGTTTTTAAAGCCTTTTGCAGTTACCTTAACTAGGGACAGCGAAGTGGCAAAGGACCTGTTGCAAGAAACGATGTACAGAGCATTGGCCAATAAAGAAAAGTACAATGTAGGTACCAACATCAAGGCATGGTTGTACACCATCATGCGCAATATTTTTATTAATAACTACCGACGAAAATCCAAACAAAGTACTATTTTTGACAGTAGCCCGAATGAGTTTTTGTTGAATTATAACCAGGTTACAACCAACAATGC
>JBIKOV010000121.1:0-9944 GCA_044357815.1 Ferruginibacter sp.
AGCTCTATATATGATGATTATTTGCAATAAGTATGATTAAAATCAGCGGCGATGGTTCTATTTAAATTTTGGTGAAATGGGTGGCTATTTTAGTACTTGCGGTCAGAAGGCTGCTTTTTTGTCCATTTTTTGCACAAAAGCAGCAGTTTTGGTCATTTTTTGTTGATAAGCCTCCCTATTTTTATTGTTTTTTGCCCTACCTTTGCCCCCCGAAAAGCAACTATTCAATTAATAATTTATCCTTGATATGTCAGGTGCGTTAAAAGAAGTTCGTAATAGAATTAAGAGTGTTCAAAGTACCCAGCAAATAACCAAAGCCATGAAAATGGTGAGTGCTGCTAAACTTCGCCGTGCCCAGGATGCGATTACCCAAATGCGTCCTTACGCAAAGAAGTTGCAGGAAGTATTGGGCAATATTGTTAGCAATAGCGATGGGGATATTAACCTGGCCCTTGCAACCGAAAGGGCGGTAGAAAAAGTACTCGTGATTATTGTTACCAGCGACAGGGGATTATGTGGTGGATATAATAGCAATCTAATTAAACTGACCCGTCAGGTAATCCAGGATAAATATAGCAGCCAGCAGGCCAAAGGCAATGTGCAAATTTTGCCAATTGGTAAAAAAGGATATGAGCATTTCACCAAAGGCGGATTTAAAGTGGTAGATCGGTATTGGGATATATTTACAGGACTAAGTTTTGACAAAGTGCAGGCAGCAGCCAAATATGCCATGGAGGCATTTTCAAATAAGGAAGTCGATGCAGTTGAATTGGTATATAGCGAATTTAAAAATGCTGGTACGCAGATGTTTGTTGCAGAGCCATTTTTACCGGTACAAAAATTAGAAAAGCAGGCTGGTGAAAAAAAGGCCGATTTTATATTTGAGCCAGACAAGGAAATCTTGATCCGGGAGTTGATGCCTAAAATTTTAAACACGCAATTATTCAAAGCAGTGTTGGATGCCAATGCAAGTGAGCATGGTGCAAGGATGACGGCAATGGATAAGGCAAGTGACAATGCCAACGAATTATTGAAATCACTTAAAATAAGTTACAATAGGGCAAGACAGGCAGCCATCACTACCGAGTTGACAGAAATTGTGAGTGGGGCAGCTGCATTAAATGGATAAAATCGAAGTGCTGATGTGAAAATTAGCCAATTGAATCAATTTCAAGAAGTTAAAAAATTGTCACATTTTCACATTGTAAAATTAGCAGATTAATAAAATGGAACTTTCGCAAATCATACCACATATTGAAGCTTTGATATTTGCAAGCGACAAGCCCCTGACCAATTTGGATCTGGTGGAGTTGCTCAACAATGCTTTGGGCTTTATTGAAGATAGGGCTACGCTCGATCAGGTAGAAGCTTCTGTAGAAGGGATTCGTGAAAAATACAATACCGAATTTTACGCATTTGAATTAAAGCAAAGTGGTGGCGGATGGCAGTTCCTAACTAAAATGGAATACCATAAAACCATTGCCCAGCTCAACGGTGATAAATTCTTAAAACGGCTTTCTAATGCGGCATTGGAAACATTGGCAATCATTGCTTACAAACAGCCCATTACCAAAAGTGAAATTGAATCTATCCGTGGCGTTAACTGCGATTATGCGGTACAGAAGCTATTGGAAAAAGACCTGGTGGTGATTGCAGGAAGAAATGAGGATGCAGTTGGCAAGCCTTTGATCTATACTACTTCAAAATCCTTTATGGATTATTTTGGAATCAATAGTAAAGACGATCTGCCAAAAATTAATGAAGTGCTAATGGAAGAGCTTATTCAATCCACCATCATTGATCATAACCAAGCCGATCTTGATCTAGAAAGTGCTTCTACTTTGGAAGTGGGGGAAGACGGAGCAATCATTGAAAACTTGGAGGTTTTACAGATTGAAGAAGTAGATGAATTGTCGCTGAATGTAAGTGGGGATGACACCATCATCGAGGAAATTGCTTCATCAACGGAAGCAGAAGAGGACAGCAACAAAAAGGAAGATAAACAGATAAAGGACGACGAAGAAGCGTCTGAGTCATAAATTTTTTAAGCTAGCAATAGTGAAAAAGGTATGATGAAAATTTTTCTCATACCTTTTTTTATAAAAGAAGCAACTACATTTACAAACAATTACTTACTATTTATAATTCAATATGTCAAAAAACTTAACCCACGAGCAGTTAATAGCAATTGCGGATGAATTTGGAACACCCGTATATATTTACCATGCAGAAAGGATTGCAGAGCAGTATAAGAAATTGAAAAAAGCATTTTCAAATTGCAATGCTCGTTTTTTTTATGCCTGTAAGTCGCTTACCAATATCAATGTATTAAAATACATGCAGTCAATCGGTGTGTCGCTAGATTGTGTGAGTGTAAATGAAGTGAAATTGGGTCTGATGGCAGGTTTCGATAAAAAAGACATTCTGTATACACCCAACTGTGTTGATTTTGAAGAGGTAGTAGCGGCAAAGGAATTGGGGGTGAATGTCAATATTGATAACATTTCTATTCTGGAGCAGTTTGGCCACAAATTTGGTAATAGCTATCCGGTTTGTATCCGACTCAATCCGCATATTATGGCGGGTGGTAATTACAAAATTTCAACCGGGCATATTGATAGCAAATTTGGCATCTCCATTCACCAGATGCGGCATATTGAAAGGATTGTAAAAAGTACGAACCTGAATGTAACGGGCATACACATGCATACGGGCAGCGAGATCAAAGATGTAAGGGTATTTTTGGAGGGGCTCGACGTAATGTTTACTACTGCAGCTCATTTTCCTAATCTTGAATTCATAGATTTGGGAAGTGGATTTAAAGTGCCCTATCAACCAGGCGATGCGGAAACAGACATTAACGATTTGGGTAAAAAAGTTACCCAGGCATTTGTTGATTTTGAAAAAGAGACGGGCAGAAAATTGCAGGTATGGTTTGAGCCTGGAAAATACTTGGTAAGCCAGTGCGGATATTTTGTAGTAAAAACAAATGTAATCAAGCAAACGCCGGCAGCCGTTTTTGCAGGGGTGAATAGCGGCTTCAATCATTTGATTCGTCCAATGATGTATGATGCATATCACCACATTGAAAATATTTCCAACCCTGCAGGGGCCGAAAGAATATACAACGTGGTAGGCAATATTTGCGAAACAGACACGTTTGCCTGGGATCGTAAATTAAATGAAATAAGAGAGGGAGATTACCTGGTTTTCAATAATGCGGGCGCATATGGTTTTGAGATGTCTTCCAATTTTAACTCTAGGCTGAAGCCCGCAGAGGTAATGGTGGTGGAAGGTAAAGCCAAACTAATTCGTCAAAGAGATGTGTTTGAAGATTTGTTGAGAAACCAGATTTTATAGCATTTATAAATTAAATCATATTCAAACGGATGAAACTATTTTTTGTACTGGTCAGCTCTTTTCTTTCGTTGTCGGTACTTGCGCAGCAAGAAGCTAAGAAATTATATGATCCACAAGCCAATGCTACTGCAGATATCGCGGCTGCTGTAAAAAAGGCGGCAGCAGAAAATAAGCATGTCTTGCTACAAGCAGGAGGTAATTGGTGTAGCTGGTGTATTGAGTTTGCAAAATTTAGCAAAGCAGATAAGCAAATTGATTCCATCCTTGGCAGTAGTTTTGTGTGGTATCATTTAAATTACAGCAAGGAAAATAAAAATGAGGCATTGTTAGCTAAATACGGTTTCCCCCAGCGTTTTGGCTTTCCGGTGTTTATTGTTTTAAATGCCAAGGGGGAGCGTATACACACACAAAGCAGCGAATACTTGGAAGATGGCAAAAAAAGCTATGATCAAAAAAAGGTGATGGGTTTTTTATCCGCTTGGACGCCCAATGCGTTGGATCCTAGGACTTATCAGTTGAAATAAGCAACTGAATGAAATTTTAAAATAGGTCAATTTTTATAGTATGCCAACTGAAAAAGAAAAGTTCATACAACTCATTCAGCACCCTGTAAAATTCAGGTGGTTCCTGTTGACAAAATTGCCCAGTGCTTTTTTTTCTGGGCTTAGGGTTGCTGCAATCGATTCATCCAAAGCGGTGGTAACGGTTCCTTACCAATGGTTTTCTAAAAATCCTTTTAAGTCCACTTATTTTGCATGCCTTGCCATGGCGGCAGAGTTGAGTACCGGTCTGTTGGCCATGATGAACACTTACCAATCGAACCCTTCTATATCGATGTTAGTTACCGGTTTGGAGGCAAAATATTTCAAAAAGGCTACGGGTGTAACCAGTTTTCTTTGTGAAGACGGGGATGCTTTTCATCGCACGGTGCTCGATGCGATCGCTACTGGAGAAGGACGCGTTTTTACTGCCAAGTCGGTTGGTAAAAATGAGGCCGGTGAACTGGTAGCAGAATTTTTGATTACCTGGTCTTTCAAAGCAAAAAAATAATTCCGCTTTCCTTCTTTCCTTCAAAAGCGGTTAAATTAAATTAGCAAAAGCAGCTGATATTCAGTAACTTCAAAAGCTAAAGCAGCTTGTCAGATAATGAGCAAGGGCGATTCATTTCGTGGCTCGGAAACCTACCCCTCACCTATAAAACAACGTATATGAAAATTGCATTTCACGGAGCGGCTCGAACCGTTACGGGTTCTAAACACCTGCTCACCCTTTCGGATGGAAAAAAATATTTGTTGGACTGCGGCATGTTTCAGGGCATGGGAAAGGATACCGATGCTATGAATGGCCATTGGGGATTTGAACCAGCGGAAGTGACGCATTTAATATTGTCGCATGCCCATATAGATCATAGCGGCTTGATTCCTAAATTGGTGAAGGATGGTTTTAGTGGAAAAATATTCTGTACCCCTGCCACCAAGGAGCTCACTGGTTTATTATTGGAGGATTCTGCCGGCATCCAGGAAAGTGAAATTAAATATGAAAATAAAAAAAGGCAGCACGAGCGCCTGCCCTTGCTAAAGCCACTGTATGACACGGCTGCAGCATTGGCTGCGATGGATCATTTTGTATCAGTAGAATATGGGGATTGGCATATCATTGATGAAAATTTGGAAGTACTGTTTACCGATACCGGCCATATTATTGGCAGTGCCGCTGTTCACCTGAAAATAAAAGAGAAAGGAGTTATCAAGCGGCTGACTTTTAGTGGCGATGTAGGTAGATATACCGATGCGATTTTAAAAGCGCCTGAAGTATTTTCCCAGGCAGATTATATTATTTTGGAATCCACTTATGGTAATAGTTTACATGATATGCAAACCAGCACACCAGACCAATTGCTGCAGTGGATTGAAAAAGCTTGTGTTCAAAAAAAGGGTAAACTTATTTTGCCGGCTTTTAGTGTAGGAAGAACACAGGAGATATTGTATGCACTCAATCAATTGGAGTTGGAGCGCAGGCTTCCGTCGCTGGAATATTTTGTAGACAGTCCACTGAGTGTAAAGGCAACCAAATTAATTAAAAAGTATCCTCAGTATTTCAATAAAACCATCCAAAAAGTATTGGAGGGGGATGATGATCCATTTTCATTTAAGGGGATGCATTTTGTAGAAACGGTCGACGAATCGAAATTGTTGAATTTTAGGGATGGGCCCTTTGTGATCATTTCTGCCAGTGGAATGGCAGATGCAGGAAGGGTAAAGCACCATATTCGCAATACGATTGAAAATAGCCGAAACACGATTGTGATGACGGGGTATTGTGAGCCAAGGTCATTGGGAGGCAAATTGATGGCGGGTAGAAAGGAAGTCAATATCTACGGGGCCTCGCATGAAGTGAATGCAGAAATAGGGGCTATTCGAAGCATGAGTGCGCATGGTGATTATGAGGACCTCTGCCAATTTCTTGCTTGTCAGGATATAAAAAAAGTGGCTCAATTATTTATTGTACATGGAGAATATCCGGTACAGCAGGCGTTTAAGCAGCGGCTACTGAATAAAGGATTTGAAAATGTAGAAATTCCGGAGATGCATGCAGAAGTGCTGTTGAAATAGCGGTTATTACTTGCTGAAAATAGCTATGTATTGGAATAATAGGGATTGAATAGGGTTCATTTTACTAGCTAATAGGGGATGATTTAATGAGCCTATCCATTATAAATCAGCTCATTAGCTAGTTTGTACATTTCTAATTGCGACCTGCCAATTTGATACGGAGAAGGGTAAAAGAATTTTCAACCAATTTTTTAAGGCGTAGGGAGTCAATTTCTTTCAATTGCGCAAGGTTAAATTCAGGAATTATTGGTAGGAAGTAATTAACTTTAACGCTTTAAATAGTGGGTAGCTTTGGATGTTTACATTTTGTTTTAAAAATAAGCAGGCTTGAGCTATTCCAAATTGAATCCCTTTTTTTAGTCATATTTTTTTAAGGAGTTTCCAATGAAACTTTGAAATAAGATTTGACTTGTTTGATAATATTTCCAATGTCTACAGCAGCTTTAAAAACCGGTTATAAGAAATGTTTCTATAAGCTACTATTTTTTGTAATTTCTTTTCTTTTCTTTTTTTCGGAGCAATCGCAGTCTCAGTGTACTTCTGTTTCCATTTATGATAGAATTGTAAGTGGGTATCATAGTACAATGGCGGTAAGGACCAATGGGAATTTTGCGGTTTGGGGCGAAAATATGGGATTTGGATATGTAAATCAGTTGACTCCTTGGGATTTAGCTCCGCTTGGATCAGGCTTGCCAATTATGGGCACAATTGGAGGTGGATCAGACGGAGGCTATGACCAGGCTATTTTTTTAGCGAATGATGGTTTATATTCCCTTGGCACTTACGGTGGTGTTCTTTCTCCTACTTTAACACCCACAACTAATTTTCAAAAAATAACCCAACCTTCAGGAGGTAACTCGAATGGTCTACCCGTTGGTATTGTTCCGGACGATGTTGCCAGTATTTTCGCAACTCATAAAACCCTTTTAATAGTAACCAAAAATGGTTCTGCATATCCTCGGAATGGAAGTGTTTGGATAATTACACAAACTAATCTGGCGGTTGAGGCAAATGGCGGATCTGAAAATACTGTAGGTTCTTCTTCCTGGAAAAGGGTGAGTACAGCAGCGTCAACACCTTTAATTAATATTACAGCTGCCAGAGGGCAGGTTAGTCCAATACCCTCGTCTGCTCTATACTATAGCGCTTTTATGGCTTTGGCAGCCAATGGGGATGTATATACCTGGGGGAATACTACTTATTTAGGAGATGGTTCTGATGTTGCTGCAAGATCATTTGCAACAAAGATGGACTTGCCTTCTGGAACTCCTAAAATGATCGGGGTGACAGGCGGCACAAAAAATGCCATTAATTCTTCTTCTGCTTATGCAAAAAACACATATTATTTGTTAAGTAATTCGGGCAGTCTTTATACCCTGGGCGATAATTCTAAAAAACAATGTGGGGACTTTTCAACGGTCGCCGAAAGAAAAAGTTGGGTGCCTGTTAAAAGCTCCAGTACTACAAATTTTACGAATATTAATTTTATTTCGGTGCAGGAGCATACCTCAGGTATACCCTGTGCGTCGGCCATTACCACTGATGGCAAATTGTATACCTGGGGCGAGGATGATGCAGGGATGCTGGGTAGAGGGACTACAGCATCCATCAGCTATAACCCTGGCATAGCAATTGGATCAGGGGGAAGCACTGCTTTGTTTTCTGAAATGGGGGGACATACCCTGATTTATTTAAAAGTGGGTAGTGAAAGATTTTGTTATGTTGGTCATAAGTCTAGGGGAACTATGGGAGATGGTTATGATTGGCCAGATATGTATTTATCTTCTTTTGATTGTGATAATGGTCCCGTAATTTCAATATGTGGATCTGTACTCCCTTTGGTTGTTCCTTCGGATCCTGGCGTAATTACCGGATCTACTCCACAATGCCCAGCTACTACAGGGCAGATTTATAGTATAGACCCCGTCGCCAATGCGGCAACCTATTACTGGACTGTCCCAACAGGATGGGTAATTACAGCTGGTCAGGGAACAAACTCAATAACAGTTACGGTAGGTTCATACGGTCAAAATGGAAATATTTCGGTTTCTGCGGGCAATAGTATGGGGACTAGTCAAGCTCAATCACAATTGGGAGTAATAGTAAGTGCAAAACCAACCCCCACTTTTACAACACAACCTGGAGCCACTATTTGTGCAAGTACCGATGTAACCTATACTACAGAATCTGGCCAAACAAATTATATATGGACAGTACCTGGGGTATTAAATACAGATTATACAATTACTTCAGGGGATATAGGTAATACTAGCAATACAGTAACATTAAAATGGTTAACTGCAGGAAGTAAAACGGTAACAATCAATTATTCCAATTCAAATAATTGCAACGCCTCATCAGCCACATCATCTACTGCTACAATGGTAAATGCAAGGCCAGCCCCTACATTTACAACACAAGCCGGAGCTAATGTTTGTGTAAATACGAATGTAACCTACACAACTCAATCTAGCCAAACAAATTATATATGGACAGTGCCCGGAACTTTAGGTACAGACTATACAATTGTATCAGGAGGTATAGGGACTTCTAGTAATACAGTAACTTTACAATGGTTAACTGAAGGTATTAAAACAGTAGCAATCAACTATTCCTTTTCAAATACTTGTAACGCTGCAGTAGCTACTTCATCAACTGCTACGACGGTAAGCGCAAGAGCAACCCCTACATTTACTACCCAACCCGGATCCACTGCTTGTGTAAGTGCCGATGTAACCTATACTACAGAATCTGGTCAAACAAATTATATATGGAATGTATCTGGCAACTTAAATTCAGATTATACCATTACATCAGGAGGGTTAGGTACAACAAGTAATTCTGTTACATTGAAGTGGTATATTACTAGTTTAGTAAATAAAACAGTTACGATCAACTATACCAATTCAAATAGTTGTAACGCTTCAGTAGTTACTTCCTCCACTGCTACAACGGTAAGTGCAAGACCAACTCCTACATTTACAACCCAACCCGGAGCCAATGCTTGTGCAAGTAACAGTGTAACATATACAACTCAATCCGCTCAACTAAATTATATATGGACTTTACCAGGGACTTTAAATACAGATTATACGATTACTTCAGGGGGAACAGGTACATCAAGTAATACCGTCACATTAAAATGGTTAACTGCAGGAAGTAAAACGGTAACAATCAATTATTCCAATTCAAATAATTGTAATGCTATAGTAGCTACTTCATCAACTCCTACAATGGCAAACGTAAAAATTCCAACATTTACAGTACAGCCTGGAGCAACTGTTTGTGCAAATACGAATGTAACCTATACTACAGAATCTGGTCAATCAAATTATTCTTGGGGAGTACCCGGAACTTTAGGTACAGATTATACAATTACTTCAGGGGGAATAGGTTCAACAAGCAATACCGTCACCTTAAAATGGTTAACTGTAGGAAGTAAAACGGTAACAATTAATTATTCCTCCAATCCAGTTAATTGTAACGGTGCAGTAGCAACTTCATCAACTCCTACAATAGTAAGTGCAAGACCAAGCCCTACATTTACAACCCAACCTGGAGCCACAGCTTGTGTAAGTGGTGATGTAACCTATACTACAGAATCTGGCCAAAGTAGTTATGTATGGACAGTACCAGGAACTTTAAATACAGATTATACCATTGTATCAGGTGGTATAGATAATGCTAGCAATACCGTTACCTTAAAATGGTTAACTGCAGGAGTAAAAACAGTAACGATCAACTATACCAATTCAAATAATTGTAATGCTGTAGTAGCTACTTCATCGACTGCTACAACGGTAATTGCAAAACCAATTCCTACATTTACAACACAAGCCGGATCCACTGCTTGTGCAAATGCCGATGTAACGTATACTACAGAATCTGGCCAAAGTAGTTATGTATGGACAGTGCCAGGGATTTTAAATACTGATTATTCGATTACATCAGGCGGTATAGGTACTACTAGCA
>JBIKOV010000123.1:0-9880 GCA_044357815.1 Ferruginibacter sp.
ATACCTTTTGGTTCCCTCTATATTTTTTGAATTGGAATTAAAGGTTTCAGGTTTGTTTAGTAGTATTTCGGAATGGCTACCAGCAAAATTTTGGCTTAGCAGTTTTTTATATTTAGCAGCCTTTTCATTGTCTTTGAGTTTTGTGAAGCAAAAATATAGGCCTAGGTATAATTCACCATTGTAGAGTGAATCCGGGTATCGTATGAGGGAATGCTCATAGTGAATGACTGCCTGTTCATAATCTTCAAGCTCCTTTTGGTAAAGTTGTGCTAGCTCAAAGAGGCTGATTGCAAGCAAGGTATTGCTGGCAATCATTTTTTCGGGGGTCAATGGAATGTTTGCCATTAAAGTCTCATAGCTGAAGTTTTTTTGTTGGGAGCTGTCATTGAGGAGATTCTTATTGGTACCGCCGGTGTTTGAAATAGGGTCTGCTGGTTTGTCAATATCATTTGGGGTAATATTGTTTACTGCAGACTGGGTAGGGTTATTTGCGGTATTATCAATTGCATTTTTTCTACGCCAGTTATCAGTATTCTTTCGAGTTCCCCATTTTCTTTTAAAATCAGCAAGTCCTTTTGATTTTAATGAACTATTATGAAAATACCATTCTCCTTTGTTGGCATCAGCAAAAAGATCTGTGGGCTCATTTTTTTTATTGTCCAAAGGATTGTCAAAGCCAATCATGGTTCCTCCCATATCTGCCTCTTCTTTTAACCCCTGCTCTTTGCGTAATCGCTTTACTATTTTTCTTACAAATATTGCTCTGTCTGTTGCGGCCATCGCAGCAATAGCTTGCAAACTATCTTCCGTTTCGATGATAATAATTTTTTCAACTATTTTGACTAGTGCAGTTTTTTTATTTTTGATAGCGCCTAAACGATCTGCCAGCGTAGTATCACCCAATTGTAAACTGTCGTAGTATGCGTAAGCTTTTTTATATTGCTTTTGCTGGTAAGCGATATCAGCCAATTGAAGAAAGGCTTTATTTTTATGAGGTAAATTAGATTGGTTGTATTGAATGCTTTTGGTGAAATGGCCGACTGCGGCAATGGTATCCGGTTTTTGTAAAGCTAGTTCAGCGGCAGAATAGAAAAGAATATCTCTAAAACTTTCAAATTTATCTTTTTTAGCCATCTTCACGAGCTGGTTGATACTATTGTTGAGCTCAAGAGAATTGGTACCCTTTAGCATTTTAGCATTATTGAGCCTAGCATAAATGTCCATTAAGGGGGCAACGGTGTGGGAGGATACTTTTAAATAAAATTGGGAAGCTTTATCATATTGGTTCGTTAATTCATATAGTTGCGCCAACAGAAATTCTGACCTTGCTTTATCTTGTTTACTTGCTGCATTTGTCAGCGATTTTTGCAGATGGAAGGCAGCGCTGTCAAAAATATTTTGCTTGTAAAACCAGTAGGCATTTACCTCATCAAGGTCATCCCTAAGTCGCTCGGGCAGATTGGGATCGTATTGAAGCGTATTGATCAAGCTGGCAGATTCACTCAGCTCATCTTGTTCAATAAAGGTACGGGCCATCCATATCAACGCATCGTTTCTGCTGGGGGTATGGGTAGTTAGTTTTTTTACAATCGAAGTGGACTCATTGTTTGCAATACTCAATCTGCTGTTGCTAGATGCTTCGCTTGTTCCTACGATTCTATCGTCATCTTCATTTTTTTTTCGGGGGAAAAGATTGTAGTTGATAAATTGAAAGGTAGCAGCCGCTGAATCAAAATCCTTTCTGAGAAAAAATGCCTTACCCATCAGTAGGTACAAATTGTCTATCCAGTCATTTCGTAGGTCATGCAATAATATCCCTGCGGTGGTTTTTAATAGCACGGAGTCTAGTTCAGTTTTTTGACCTACGGTGTTTTCAAGCGAATAGGGGTAAAAACTTAGCAATTGGGTGTAGTCATCTTTTTGGGAGGCTTTGGCTCTTTCAATAACAGTTTTTATTTTATTATTGGCATTATAGAAATAATTGTAATGGGTGAAATTATTCTGAAAAAAATGCCTCAATGGGGTGAATTTCTTTTCTGCCATTTTTTCTGAACCCAATTTCCTGTCTTGAAATTGTTCTGGCTTTTTTTCTTTGCCTAGTAGGTCAATAGTCCAAGTAGGAGCTTGAGCTGCTACTGTATTCAAAAAGGTGCAGGTGCCATAAAGTAAGAAAGCCAGTAAAAAAATCCTTTTTAACATGTATATCAATGATTAAAATAAAGCGGTTAAATATCGGATATTTTTGGGAATTAGTACAGATAATGCCGTAAGGTTCCTTATTTTTAACATCCAATAATAAACTATGGGCAAAATAGATGCCAACAGCACACTAAAACGCTTAAGAAATCGTTACCGTTTGGTGGTAATGAATGAGGACACTTATGAAGAAGTGGTCAAATTTCGGTTAAGCCGACTTAGTGTGTATATTGTTTTAAGTAGTATTTTTGTCATACTGACTGTTTTAACGGTTGCTTTAATTGTTTTTACCCCTATCAAATACTACCTACCTGGGGTAGGGTATGGAGATGCAAGACAAGTTAGAGAATTTCGTCAGTTAAAAATAAGAACAGATTCTATTGAAAATGTACTAAAATTTAGACAGCAATATTTCGACGACTTAAAAAAGGTGTTGGAAGGTAAAACCTCCGAATTAGATACCAATAAACTAGTCTTACCGAAAGTAGATAATATTACTGAATAATTATATATAATTAGTGTTTTAAGTTTATTTTATTATTAAAATAATTTCCTATGTTTAATTCAAAATTTAGTTTATCAACTTTAGAAACAACTGCAGCTAGTACCACCATTATTGGAGCTGGAACTACTATAAATGGGGATATTAAAAGTGAAGGCGATATTCGTATTGATGGAACCCTTATTGGAAATCTTTTTGCTAAGGCTAAAGTTTTTATAGGGCCTGAAGGGGTAATTGAAGGTAATATCAATGGGCTTCATGCTGATGTACTAGGTAAAGTGAAAGGCAACATAAAAATTAAGGAGTTACTTCAATTAATGGGTAAATGTGATGTACAGGGCGATATTTTTGCAGCAAAACTGCAAATAGAGCCAACTGCACGGTTTAACGGAAGTTGCCATACGGGTGCTAGTGTGGTTGGTTTAAATAAAGAATTG
Source organism: Ferruginibacter sp. (assembly GCA_044357815.1). Classification (GTDB taxonomy): domain Bacteria; phylum Bacteroidota; class Bacteroidia; order Chitinophagales; family Chitinophagaceae; genus Ferruginibacter. Next base: position 3,136 of record JBIKOV010000123.1, read on the forward strand.
GGGAATGTGGTGAATAAATAAATCTTTAAAATATCTTTGTGGGTAATATGTCTCCACAAAAAAAAATAATTTTACCGCTCCTTTCAGTATTTATCCTTGTCAATGTAGTTTTGGTTGCAGTTAAGGCAATTTTAGCCCATTGGGGTATTGATTTCTATGTGTTGTTCTTTGCCAATGACATTTTCTTTTTATTAAGTTTAGTAGCTTTTTTTATGCAACGAAAGGCATTGGGAAACAGCAATCCCAACGTTTTTATCAGAAGCGTAATGGGAGGGATGCTGATCAAAATGTTTGTGACTATAACAGCTGTCATTGTTTACAGGTTGATTGCGGGCAATAGTGTTAGTAAGGTCTCTGTTTTTTCGGCCATGTTTTTATACCTTCTATATCTTGGAGTAGAAGTAGCAATAATTACCAAATTGAATAGGCAAAAAAATGGCTAAGCAAGAAGCTCCTTTACACCAGTTGCAGCAGTATCTGCCTGAAGGTAGTTTCGAGGAGGTTTCCCAGTACCTGCTTCAGTATAAGGTTCAACTCACTATTACGCGTGAACGAAAAACGGTATTAGGAGACTACAGAAATTCACAAGCCGATAAAAATCACCGGATCAGTATTAATGGTAATCTGAATCAATATTCTTTTTTAATAACGCTTCTTCACGAATTGGCCCATCTGTTTACTTATGAGCGATTCGGTCACCGGGTATCAGCCCATGGGCAAGAATGGAAGAATGAATTTAGTAAAGTGTTGGCCCTTTTTTTATTAAAAAAAATATTCCCTTTAGATATTCAAAAAGCATTGTATAAAACCTTGCAAAACCCTGCTGCCAGCAGCTGTTCTGATGTTTACCTGTTAAGGGTGCTGCGTCAGTATGATAAAAAAGTGGAAGGAATGCTTTTAATTGAAACATTACCAGTAGGTACTATTTTTAAAATAAAAGGGGGCAGGCAATTCAAAAAAGAAGAAAAAGTGAGGAAGCGCTTTAAATGTGTGGAACTGGCAACCGGCAAAATGTATTTATTTAGTCCAGTGTATGAAGTGCAGGTGGCCATATAAAATACTGATCTGCTAAATATGAAGTCCTTTATTACATATTTTTTAATGCCTATTTAGCGCAATCTTTTACCTCTTCTCTTTTCTTTCTGCTAGCCAAAGTTGCTACAATAATTTGATCATCCAAATATCACAGCCTGTATGGCCACTGTTTCCTAGTGGGCCGGATAAATAAGTAAATCCAAATTGTTCATACATCGGAATCGCTGCAATTAATTCTGGCATTGTTTCTAAATATACTTTTTTGTATCCAGCTTTTTTTGCTGCATCAATACATCGTTCCATTAATGCTTTTCCAATTCCCTTGCCCCTTACTTCGGGCGATAAATAGAGTTTCACCAATTCGCAGGTATCTGCAGCTAATCCAGTTGTATGAATGATTCCAGCTCCTCCAACAACAAGTTCATTGAAAACCGCTACATGGTAAACGCCCTGTTGCTGTTGAAATAATTCGTATAAATGATCCGTACTATCATCAAAATAAACCGTTCCAGGTTTATTGGCATTAAATTCAGTTAAGGCATTTCGTATAATCATTGCTAGCGCAGTATTATCTGCTTGTTCAATTAATCGGATGGAAATGTCGTCCATTTTGTTATTAGTCATTTAAATGTAGTCTCCAAAATTGGGTATTCAGTACAGAAGAATCAATGTTTTAAAGTGCCAGCAAACTACAGCCCCTGATATCCGTGTTATCCAATCTGCCCAAAAGCTCAAAACTTCCATCAGGATAAAGTTTGCCCGCGTCCTCTGTTGCTAGGAAAGAGCAGGAGTGGATATTGGCAAGGTCTATACAATTAATTGCTCCACGAATTTGCCGGTCTTTATTGTTCACATGAATGGCAAAGGGGTCGTCTTCTTCGCGAAGTAAAATTTTCATCCAAGGAGGGCAATTGAAAATTCCATTGCCAAAAGAATAGGCTTGGCTCAACAATTCGGTCATTCCGTATTCTGAATGTATTTTTTCAAGACAAAACTGGCGACATAAGATTTCATGAACCTGCGCCCGGGTTATTTCTTCTCTTCGTCCTTTCATACCGCCAGTTTCCATAACGATGGTATTTTTTAGTGGGCGGGGAAATTGTTCGGCAAAATCCAGTAAGGCAAAAGTGACACCTAGTAGGAGTGTTTTTTGTTGCTGCGATTCCAGTTGCTGTAAACTGTTATCGAGTTTTTCCCATTCGTTTAGATAAAAACCACTTTTCGGGTGACCGCTTTGTTGTATGAGTTCATCGGCCATCATTACCAGCGATGAATTTTTTCTTTCTAGGTAAGAGGGGAGCAAGGCGATAATACACCATTGGGAAGGATCGCCATAGGATAAACGAAACGCTTCATTAAAACTTCTAGTATAAATCGCCTTATCTTTTACAAAATGCCGGCTGTTCACAGTTTGGCTAGTTCCACTACTTTCAAATATTGCTTCCGCTTTAAAATCAGTACTTACTACCTGGTGGGTCTTAAAAAACCGGATGGGTAAAAAGGGGATTTTGTCAATTTGGTCTATTTTACGTGTAACAATATTTAGCAGGTCGCAGTATTGCCTGTATACCGGGTTGTATTGGTGTTGAAATTGAAAAAGCGCTAGTGCAAGGGAAGCGAATTGATCACCCTTTAAAGTGAAAATTTTATCCGGGGCAATTATATTTTTAACAGATGTATTCAATTTCTATTTGTAAATTTGAGAAATAATCTACAAAGATGCGGAACACCCTTGTCATTTTCATCATTAGTTTGCTAGCGGTTAGTTGTAGTAAAGATAAATACACATCTGCTCCCCAAATTAAATTCGAATCCGTCAGCCCTGATAGGGTAAGCAGCGGAGTAACCCTTGGGAGCCCCGAAATTCCAGTGATTACCATATCTATAACTGATTCAGAGGGGGATTTAGGGTTCAAAACAGGGACGGACACTTCCTACATTTATATAAAAAATTTATTGATTAACCGGTTGGACTCATTTGTTTTACCTGATATTCAGTCGGTGACTACTAAAAATTTCCAGGCCGATATCCGGATCAATGTCTTTGATGTTTTACGAGGATCCACTCGGCCTCGTCCTAAGGTGGATACCCTTCGATATGAGATTTATGTAGTGGATTTTGCAAAAAACAAAAGCAATAAGGTTACTACTGCCCCTATTTATTATGTTTTTCAATAATGCGGTGCCTTTTTCATTTTATAGTGTCGCACTCAATATTTATTGCATTTTGCGCTGCAGCGCTTAGCTTTCAAACAGGGCAGTTGATGGGAATTGCTGTAAATGGATATCTTCTGAGTTTCATTTTTTTTGGAGTATTGGCTGGATACAATGCATATTGGTTGATAAGCAGGTATTCATTTTCTTCCAATCATTCACTTCGATCACTTTTTGCAACTACCCCATATTCTTTTTTCGTGCTGATTGCTGCATTGGGGGGTATGCTTTTTTGTTTCACTCATCTCTACTGGATATTGAGCAATATGGTAATTTCCGGCATTTTGTTTGTTTTGTACCTGCTTCCTATTTTGCCTTTTAAGCAGTTAGAGTGGATCCGAAGGCTAGGTTTTATGAAAACTGTATTGCTGGCTTTTACCTGGGCTATAATAACCACCCTTGTCCCTTTGCAGGTTCCAATATGGTCAATGGGGTCATTGGCGAGTTTGGTTTTTATTGGTCGATTTTTATTTATGCTTCTATTGTGCATCATCTTTGATAAGCGGGATGAATCGGTGGATAAGATCCGCGGATTAAAAAGCTTGGCTACCCTTTTCCACCCACTCGTACTTCATTTTTTAATTGCTTTTATTTTTATTGGGTACATTGGTATCAATTTTTTCATGAAGGGATATGGAGTGAAGACTGATCAGGTTATTGCACTAACAGTGATAGGATTGGTTAGCCTAATGATGTATGTTGTTTCACTGCATAAAAAAGGATATCTTTTTTATTATTTCGGAGTGGATGGGTTAATGTTTTTTTCTGCTCTTTTTACTTGGTTAGCTGGAGAGCATCGCTTTGTGTAAACCTATTTGGGTTACATTTTGGGTATGTGCTACATTTTGTTACTTATAACATTACATTAGTTAATTTTACCAAAAATATATTTCATGGCAAAATCAAAAGCAACTAAAAGTCTTCTTACAAAGGAGTCCTATTCTTTCTTACAAAATTATATCAACAATCCATCTCCTACAGGTTTTGAGACGAGCGGACAAAAAATGTGGATGGATTATGTAAAGCCTTATACTGATTCTTTTTTTACAGATCCATATGGTACTGCGGTAGGAGTAATTAATCCCACTGCCAGTTTCAAAGTGGTCATAGAGGCACATGCTGATGAAATTAGTTGGTTTGTAAATTACATCACGGCTGAGGGCTTGATTTACCTGAAGCGCAATGGGGGAGTGGATCACCAGATTGCGCCCTCCATGCGGGTGTGGATCCATGGAAAAAAAGGGCCTATAAAAGCAGTGTTTGGATGGCCGGCTATCCATACCAGAATGGGAAATGGCGATAAGGAAACGCAGCCAAAAGTGGAAAACTTGTTTCTGGATTGCGGCGCAAGAAATAAAAAAGAAGTAGAGGCGTTGGGAATTCATATTGGGGCCGTTGCTACCTATGAAGCAGCATACGAAGAAATGGCCTATGACTATTTGGTAGGTCGGGCCTTTGATAACAGGGTAGGAGGGTTTATGATAGCAGAAGTTGCTAGGCTTTTGAAGCAAAATAAAAAGAAATTACCATTTGGACTGTATATAGTAAATGCGGTGCAAGAAGAAATTGGATTGCGGGGTGCTGAAATGATTGCCCGCAGAATAAAGCCGGATGCTGCTATTATTACAGATGTAACCCATGACACTTCCACTCCGATGATTAATAAAATGATTCAGGGAGATATTAGCTGCGGGAAAGGACCTTCGCTAACTTTTGGTCCGGCAGTTCATAATAAGTTGTTAGATGTGGTACAGTCGGTAGCTGAAAAAAATAAAATTCCAGTACAGTTAAATACAGCTAGCAGAAGTACGGGCACAGATACAGATGCCTTTGCTTACGCCAACGATGGTTGTCCATCTGTACTGATTTCAATGCCACTGAGGTACATGCATACCACCGTAGAAATGATACATAAAAGTGATATAGAGCATACCATTCAACTGATGTATGAAACATTGCTCACATTAACACCTAAAACAAATTTGAGTTATTTTTAATTCGATGCAACTGTAAGGTGTATCCCACCTTACAGTTGTTTACATTGCTTTTAATCTGGCAATAGTGGCAATAGGATCAGGGGATTTAAAAACTGTACTTCCGGCTACTAGCACATCTGCGCCGGCATGCATGATTTGCTGTGCGTTCTCTTCTGTTACACCGCCGTCAATTTCAATTTTTACGTTGAGCGACTGTTCTAAAATCATTGCCCGCAGTTGTTTTATCTTTTCAATGGTATTTGGAATAAATGATTGTCCGCCAAAACCCGGATTCACACTCATTAAGCAAACGAGATCGATGTCCCCCAAAATATCTTTCAGTAATGACACTGGGGTATGTGGGTTGAGCGCTACACCCGCCTGCATACCCAAACTTTTAATTTGTTGTATATTTCGGTGCAAATGGGGGCATGCTTCTATGTGAACGGTTAAAATATCTGCACCTGCTTTTTTGAAAATTTCCGCAAAATTTCCTGGTTCCTCAATCATTAAATGCACATCACATATTTTGGTGGTAGCTTGTCTAAAAAATTCTATCAGCATCGGGCCATAGCTAATATTGGGTACAAATCTTCCATCCATAACATCTAAATGAAACCAGTCGGCCTGGCTTTTATTGAGCATGTCACATTCATCCTGTAATTGTAAAAAATTGGCAGCTAGCAGAGATGGAGCAATAATGGCCATAGTGTTGATTATTTGTTGTGTAAGTTATTCAATATTATTTTTCGATTTGGGTATTGATACATCTTTTAAGTGCATCTTTAGCTTCTAAGTAATTCGCATCTATTTGCAAAGCTAACTGGTAGTTTTCAATTGCATCTTTTCTTTTACCTAATTTTTCATAACATCTACCCATCCAGTAATATCCCTCATCAAATGTCTTTTGAACTGTAACTGCATTTTTCATGACTTCCAGTGCCAATTCGTATTGGGCAAGGTCAAACAAACAAATTGCTTTTTCACGGTATGCCATCATATTGCGGTAATCTAGTTGAAGACAATTGTTGAAATAGACTATAGCTTTTCGTTTATCCCCAGCGTAGCTAAAATATAAACCCTTTATAAAAATGGCCTGTTGTTGTGCATTTGCTCCTGTTGCTACTAATAAGGCATCTGCAAGGGTTAGGGCCCTTGGGTTTTTCGTTTGTGCATATAGAGAACCAAGAGAAATGATATACACTGTTTTTGGATTAATCAAAATCGCTTTTTCAAAGCATTTTATTGCTTGAATGGTATCGCCATTTTCAAAATACAAAGTGGCTTTAATATCCTGAAAACGGTCATTTAAAGAATCTTTTTGTATGGCAATGTCCGTTTCAGTAATTGCCCTACCATAGTTGCCATTTTCTCTGAAATATTGAATCAGGTTCTCTCTTGCTAAAGTAGAATCAGGGAAATGTGAAACTATATCTCTGAGCTCTTTTTCCTGCTCAGTTATAGGTTGGTCTGATTTTACTGTAGTGTTGTTGCAGGAAGTGGTTGCTAAAACGATGGCG
>JBIKOV010000364.1:0-2717 GCA_044357815.1 Ferruginibacter sp.
TGACTATTGGATTGACTATTATTATTCATACAAGTTGAACATTTTTAATAATTGAATATTTTCTTCGGGAGTACCAATGGTTATCCGCAAACAATTGTCGCATAAAACATCCTTACTTCTATTGCGAACCACTATTTCATTTTCGGCAAGGTAGTGATATAAGGTATTGGCATCTTTTACTTTCATTAAAATAAAATTGGCATCGCTGTGAAATATTTTTTCAACAAATGGCAATTTCAATAATTCATTGATAAGGGACGCCCTTTCAATGACTAGTTCTTTGATCCAATTATTAACCTGCTCAGTATGTTGCAAGGCTTCTATCGCCAATTCCTGCGAAGCTTCGTTGATATTGTAAGGAGGTTTTACTTTATTGAACAGCGCAATTATATCAAGTGAGGTGTAACATAACCCAAGCCGCAAGGCTGCAAGTCCCCATGCTTTGGATAATGTTTGCATTACAATCAAGTTAGGATATTCTGTTAGCTCCTGAATAAATGACTTTTGATTTGAATAATTGATGTATGCTTCATCTATCACTACAATTCCAGGAAAATTATTGAGCAAAAATTCAATATCGTTTCTATTCATATTGTTTCCGGTAGGATTATTGGGGGAACAGATAAACAACAACTTCGTATATTCATCTACTGCAGCAAGTATGCCATCAATATCCAACTGGAAATCCAGGGTCAAATTCACTTTTTTAATTCCTACGTTATTAATATTACCACTTACCTCATACATTCCATAGGTAGGCGGACAGATAATAACATTATCCTGAACAGGATTGAAAAATATCCGATAGGCCAAATCGATTACCTCATCACTTCCATTTCCGATAAAAATATGTTCAGCTGGAACTCCTTTGATGGAAGCGATCGACATTTTAAGCTGCCACTGCAAAGGATCAGGGTATCGATTAAAGCTATCTTCTAGAGGCGACCCGTAAGGATTTTCATTGGCATCTAATAACACGGACGCCTTGCCGGTAAATTCATGACGCGCAGAAGAATAGGGTGTAAGGTTTTTAATATTTTCCCTAACCAATACATTCACATCAAACGGAGCCTTCCGCCCAGCATTACCAGAAAATCCTTCTAAATTATCATTGTCACTCATATTCATTAATTTATTACTTATCAAAAAGCAACCAATAAAGATGCTAACATTATTTTATACTATTCAATCTTACTGTTACCGCATTTTTGTGCGCATCTAGGCCCTCAGCAGCAGCCATCATTTCAACTGAAGCACCGATATTTTTCAACCCTGCTTCATCCAAATGCTGAAAAGTTATTTTTTTAACAAAACTGTCTAATGACACTCCGCTATAAGCTTTTGCAAATCCATTCGTGGGCAAAGTATGGTTGGTCCCGGATGCATAATCACCCACACTTTCTGGAGAATAATGTCCTAAAAAAACGCTACCCGCATTGATTACTTTATCTGAAAGTACAATCGCATTATCAGAAGCTATGATTAAATGCTCCGGTGCATATTCATTGAGTAAATCAAAGGCAGCAGCTGGATCCTCCATTACAATAAGACGACTGTTTTTTAATGCTACTCCAGCAATATCCTTTCGTGTTAATAAGGGTAACTGTCGATCTAATTCTTTTTTAATCACATCAACCAAATTTTCAGAACTTGCGACTAAGACTACTTGGCTATCGATACCATGCTCTGCCTGGCTCAAAAGATCTGCTGCTACAAATGACGGCACACTAGTTCCATCAGCATAAACAGCAACCTCACTAGGTCCGGCTGGCATATCTATTGCCATTCCCTGCTTATTAACGAGTTGTTTTGCGCAGGTTACATATTGATTGCCCGGACCAAATATTTTATAGACCTGTGGTATAGAATCTGTACCGTACGCCATTGCTGCAATCGCTTGCACACCGCCGATTTTATAAATATTTTTTAACCCAATCAACTGTGCTACATACAAAACAACCGGATTAACTTTCCCCTGTTTATCGCAGGGAGTACAAACCGTAATTTCACTGCAACCCGCCATCATAGAAGGTATTCCCAACATAAGCAGGGTGGAAAACAATGGTGCAGAACCACCGGGAATATACAATCCCACTTTCTGAATGCCTACCGATTTTCTCCAGCAAAACACCCCTTGTGTAGTTTCAATTTTTTCTACCGTCTGGACTTGGGATAAGTGAAATTTTTCGATGTTATTTTTTGCAATAGTTATAGCAGTCTTTAGATCAGCACTAACCAATAATTCAGCTTCGGCTATTTCTGAAGTACTCACACGCAACTCCTTTAGGGTAACCCCATCAAACTTGGCTGCATACTTCTTTACCGCATCGTCCCCATTCAATTTTACATCCTCCAAAATTGCAGTCACGGTTTCTTCTAGCAAGCCAGTTTCAAAAGCAGGCCTTTTTAGAATGAAATTCCAATCAGTTGCTGAAGGATTGATAAATACATTTTCCATAATCACTTTATTGTTCTGACAATCTAAGGGAATTAAACAATCATCTTTTCAATTGGTATCACAATAATACCTTCTGCTTCAAATTGCTTCAACTTTTCAATTACTTCCCAAAAATCATTTTCATTCACTACACTTTGAATACTGCTCCACCCCTCTTCCACCAATGGAACAACGGTTGGACTCTTCATACCAGGCAAAAGAGAAAAAATATTTCTCAACTGGTGATTGGGTGCATTCAATAATATGTACTTATTATTTT
>JBIKOV010000365.1:0-2716 GCA_044357815.1 Ferruginibacter sp.
ACATTGTTGAGTTGAACAATGAAACGAACCTCTTTTAGAAACTTGCATTCTATTTGATAACTTAACCTTATATCCTGCACAAAATAAGAATGTAGGCTTCTGCTGACATTTTCAGTATTATCCAAATATTGCCTGCTGACATATTTATTTATCAAACTTAATTCCCCATTCTTACATGGAGTAAAGTTGATACTGCTTCCTGCAACCAATGCAGGCGAAAATGACAAGGCTGTTTTTTTATATAAATGGGTGATTTGCCCACCATTGTCATAATCATCTATGTATTCCGTAAAATCCTTGACTTTATTTTCGCTCATGGCTATATTAGCCTCCACATTTACCCATTTTGTAAGTGTCAGCTTAGATTGTAGTTCTATTCCTGCGCGGTAACTTTGTGGAATGTTAACTCTTGTATAAGCCCCCACATCATTGATCTTTCCAGTGAGTATCAGTTGATCCTTATATTGCATAAAATAGAAGTTGGCACCATACGATAAAGGCCCCTTTTTTCTTTCTATCCCCAATTCAATATTCTGCAATTTTTCTGCCCTTGGCTGTAAGGTGGCTCCTGCCTCAAAATCATCTCGATTGGGTTCTTTTGAAGCCATTGCATAGGAAACAAAGGCTTGCCAGCTATTATTAGTATAGGTTATGCCGGCTTTTGGATTTAAAAAATGATACTTGTTGTTAATGAATAAGCCAGGATTGTCTCTAAACCCGTTGATAGTATAATTGACATTTCTGAATTGGAGGTCAATAAAACTTTGCCAATGTTGATTGATTTGCTGGGTCCATTTTGTATAAAATGAAAGATCTTTTTTGGTTGCAGAATGATTGTACCATTTGTAGTTGGAAGGAACTGCAGACTGTGCTTTAGCCCAAATAATATCTCCAAAATGTACTCCATCATATTGATTCAAACTCCCTCCAATAGTTAAATGAGTATTATGTTTTTGATGTTGTATTGAAAATATACTTCCATAAAAATTATTGTCGAGCCATAATTGCCTAATCAAATCAGTTTGGGTAAGTGTAGCATTACCAACTTGGTAATCGGGTAGTCCGTATTTAGCAAATGTTTCACCCGCTTTATACTGCTCATAATAACCTGCACCTTTAGTAAGGAAAATTGCCATATTTGCTTTCCAATAATTGTTGATTTTATTATTGTAAAATAGTTGGTAATGGGTTTGAGTATAATTATCCGTTTCATTGTCATACGGTTTGCCTGGCTGATCTTGTCCGGCTGAATTATATTGTCGGTTATTTTCTAGCATACTTTCGGGTATTCCATACCAAGATTGATAGGTTTTTTGTTTACCAGAAAAAATATTTACACGAAGTGATTGCTTCTCATCTACAAAAGCGGTGCTCAGATAAAATGACTTTAGGTTGGAAGATGCCCTATCAACATAACCATCACTACTAATTCTACTGAGTCTGCCATCAATGGTGAATTTTTTTCCTATTATTCCGCTTCCGAATTTTAAAGTATTTTTCAAGGTGTTGTAAGATCCGAAGCTATTATTCAATTCCAAATAGGATGAATCATTGATTTCATTGGTTGAAAGATTAATACTAGCTCCAAAAGATCCAGCACCGTTACTGCTTGTACCTACACCTCTTTGAACTTGTATGCTATTTACCGAGGAAGAAAAATCTGGGAGATCTACAAAAAAAGTTCCTTGGCTTTCAGCGTCGTTGTAAGGAATGCCATTCAAGGTAACATTGATTCTTGTGGCATCCGTACCTCTTATACGGATCCCTGTATATCCAACTCCATTACCAGCATCCGAATTGATAACGACTGAGGGGATTTGATTTAATAAGTAAGGAAGATCCTGTCCTAGATTATTGATTTCAATCTGCTTTTTAGTAAGATTGTTTTTTGTAAAAGGAGACTTATCTCCAGCTCGTATTGCAATTACTTCAATGGGTTGAAGGTAAAGGGTGTCTTTCTTCTTAGTTTCACTTTGACCAAATGCGCCAAATGCCATTGCACAAAAAAAAGTGCTGATTAACAGTTTCATTTCAATAAAATTTAGACTGAAATCCGGAGAAGAGAATTGATTGTACAAGAATTTACCCATTATTTAGATAGTTGGGTAATTGCATTTCTCCCTTCGCAGGTATTATCCTGAGCAGGTTATACGGGTTTTATCTCAGCCTCTCTAAAAGAAGCACCCCGGAAATTCAGAAGATGTAAAAGAACAATTATGTTCTGCAAAACTAAGTAGTTTAATTTATATAGTTATTTTTTTCTGTTAGCAATTATTTACAATTTGGTTTTTTGGACTCTGAATAATATTCTATAGTTGTTTTGGGGGGAGATTTAATTCTATAATCTCGTATTAAATGAAATTGTTTGGCAGTAAGCATAAAAACTATTACTTTTGCATCGCGAAGTAGAGCAGCGGTAGCTCGTCGGGCTCATAACCCGAAGGTCAGAGGTTCGATCCCTCTCTTCGCAACTAACACAGGGCTCATTTTGAGCCCTTTTTATTCTTAGCAGGTTTTTGCTAATGAATTTGATTATCTCCTCCATTGTTTCCATTTGCATGCGGTAGTCAAAGTCATACCCAGACTTGCTTTTTTACAAAAACATGCATGAAATCAGGATTTGTTAATATTTTCGGAAAGCCCAATGCAGGTAAAAGCACCTTGCTAAATGCCTTAATGGGTGAAAAGCTAGCTATTGTATCGCATAAAGTTCAAA
>JBIKOV010000366.1:0-2704 GCA_044357815.1 Ferruginibacter sp.
CCCATTCACCATTGACCATTGACCAGATTGCCCATTCACCATTGACCATTGACCACATTGCCCATTCACCTACCAATTTCCAGCACTTCATTAATATCGGTAGTATAGTGTTTGGATAAATGCGCCGACTTCAATCGGTATTCCTTTTGATATCCTTGCACGGCAAAGCGCAGCGTATCTTTTCCAAAATTTTTATTTACTTGATCCAGCGCCTGCAGCATCCTTTTTTTCTTGCCGTCTACTTCACCCATAAAAAGACTTAGTTGTACGGTATTGTCGGGTACCAGATCAAGCACTATTACACCGCACTTCATATAGCGGTAGCCAGATTTGAAAATGATATCCAGCCCCATTATAGCATGCTTGATAAGGATGGAAGTATCATTGGTGGCAGTTTCTAGTTGCACCGTCACACTTCGACTATATTGAGGTTCCGATGCTTTATGCGGGTTGGTATGTATGAATACTAGAATGGCCCTAGCGCAACTTTTTTCATTGCGTAATTTTAGAGCACAGGAGGCAGTATGATTACTCACTGCTTCCCGAATGCTGCGTTGATTGGTCAGCAATTTTCCGAATGAGCGGGAGGTGCAAATATTTTTTTTTCGTTTTGGCTCAAATTCCCATTCCTTTGATGGAATTCCCCTTAACTCATTCAATAGCCGCTCACCCTGCACCGTCATATTCTTTCGTATCCATTCATCGGGTGCATGTTTGAGGTCATAAGCCGTTTTGAAACCATTGCTATGCAGTAATGAGGCGTATTGCCTGCCAACACCCCAGATATCGGCTACTTCAGTATAGTGAAGCAGCTCATCAATCATTGTCTCGTTGCAGGCATAATAAACACCAATATCACGCAACTTTTTTTTTGCATATCGATTGGCCATTTTCGCCAATGTCTTGGTAGGCGCAATGCCCACGCAAACCGGAATACCAATATCCTGTTTTACCTTTTGGCGAATGGCAGTACCTATCTTTAAGAGGTCCAACATTTTCATATCGTTCATATCCAAAAAAGCCTCATCAATGGAATATACTTCCAACTGGGGCGCAAAGTTGGCCAGCGTGGCCATCACACGGCTACTCAAATCGCCATAGAGGGTGTAGTTGGAACTGAATACGGCTACCTTGTGCTCGCGAACCAGCGCTTCGATCTTAAACAGCGGGGCACCCATTTTAATGCCAATGGCCTTTGCTTCCTCACTTCTGGCCACGGCGCAACCATCATTATTAGAAAGCACAATCACGGGCTTACCCTCGAGCGTTGGATTAAAAAGGCGCTCGCAAGAGACATAAAAATTATTACAATCCACCAGTGCAATCATGGCTTAGGCGTTAAGAATAATTTTGGTGACGGTTCCCCAAATACTGAAATCCATCCCCTCGGTAATAGGGATGGGCGGATACTTTTTATTGGCTGGCAACAACCTTATTCCGCTGCTGTTTTTGATAAAATATTTAAGCAAAAACTCCCCATTCACTACCGCCACCACTATTTTATTATTGGTGGGGATGACCGACTTATCAACGATCAGCAGTGAATTGGGAAGAATATGCGCATCAATCATCGAATCTCCGATATTGCGCACGATAAAGGTGGACAGTGGGTTGGGCCTTAAAAGATGTTCGAGGTCGATGATCTCCTCCATGTAATCCGCTGCGGGCGAGGGAAATCCCGCCTGCACATATCCTGGAAAATGCCTTAGAAATATGGGGCTCCCCTCCTCTGATTGAATAATGTTGATTTCATGCAGTTTCGTCATTTACTAATATTTTTAGCAAATTACGGCATTTTTTAGTGTTGGCAAAAATAAAATTCGCCCATGGTTGCGCTAATCGCCAAGGGTCCCGCAGTAAAACAATGCGGGACCCTTGGGACAGTATAAAAAATGGCTGATTAGGGTAACAATACTTGGTCAATTACATGAACAACTCCATTGGTAGCCATCAGATTTGTGCCAATGATAGCCGAAGCAGTGGGATTACTAAGTCCTTTTACGCTAGCTGCGCTGCCGGCGATACCAATGGTCACCTTCGCGCCATTGGCGGTAGCGGCCTGAATACCATTGCTCAGGTCGCAGGCGAACACCCTGCCCGGTACCACATGGTAGGTTAGAATAGCAGTCAATGCATTGGGGTCTGCAGCATTGATGGCATCAATGGTAGCGAAACCTAGGGCACGAAAGGCATTGTTTACGGGAGCAAATACAGTCAAAATCCCAGGCCCCGAAAGAATGGCCGCTACATTGGTACTACCGGTACTTGCTCTAAGCACTGCAGCTACCAAAAAGCTAAATGCAGTGTCGGAGGAAGCCACCTGCACAATGTTACCGCTGGCGGGAAGCAATACTTTCGACATAGTATGTATTACCCCATTGCTTGCAGGTAAATCGGCCATCGTTACATTCACCCCATTGACATACACTCCGTTTGAGTTTTTGGTAACAAATATGGAGTCACCGCTTGCAGTGATCACTTTGGCATTGGGGCCGGCAGGTACCGCTGCTGCTAGAATTTTAGAGGTCAGCGTATGGTCCAATAAAATCTTTTTCAACTGATCCCCTGACAGACTGCCGATTACGCTGCTGGTTACTCCAGAACTAGTAAAAGCCTCATCAGTGGGCGCAAATACTGTAAAATTACCGGTTCCATCCAATGTTGGAGCAAGCCCCGCCTTGATTACAGCCGACTTTAGCAAGGT
>JBIKOV010000368.1:0-2699 GCA_044357815.1 Ferruginibacter sp.
GGGGTCTGATACAAGCGTTTTATATTCTGGACTAAAATCATTTTTCAATATAACATGATCTTGCCATTTTTTTCCGATAATAGCGAAACAAGCATTCAACCATTCTTCAATTGAATAGCCAATTCCGGAAGAAATATTAGCCTCAAAAATATGATCCTGCAAAACCAATGTCAAAATACCTTCCACAATATCACCTGCATAAGTCCACTCCTTAATCACACTAATATCTCCAATTGCTAATTTTTCATCGCTACCATTGGAAATGCGTTTCACGGCTTCACTTATTTTTTTTGCCATGTGTCTTTCGGTTCTTCTAGGACTATCATGGTTGAAAAAATATCCAACATACACTTGCAAACCCAATTTGCGATAATACCTTGCTGCATATACTGAGTGAATCCTGCTGACTGAATAAGGATCACGGGCCTCAAAACTATCCGACTCTTTAATTGGCTTATCAATATTTACAAACTGTAATCCACTACCAGAAATAAAAACTTTTGTAAGCGGTGAAAAGTTTTTAACCGCTTCCAAAATATTAAAAGTACCCGTACTAATGGTAGCATGGTTTTCAAACAACGCATCATGTCGGGTGGTAGAGTTGGCTGCCAGATGAAAAATATAATTGGGAGTAGTATTTTTTACAAGTTCAGCAACTGACTCATAGCTTCTTATATCCGTATTTGATTCGTTTCTAGCAATACCTATTACAGCAAACTCCATCTGCTGTAATAGCAGCGACAGATAATATCCATCCTGGCCGTTAGCCCCAAATATAATAGCTGTCTTCAAATTATGAATGCTTTAATACTACAAATGTGGCAAATGTATAGATATATTTACCTAAATAATGAAAGTCAGGATTAGGACATTCCCATTTTGGCAGGTCCACTAAACTACAATCTGGCATATAAGAAATTAATCGATGCTGTAAATCATCTTTTGAATAAAACCTTTCGTCAACATCAGGTTTTAGATCTCCCATTTTCCAATCTTGCTTATAATCGCAAGTAATAATGGCAACACCACCTGGGGCAAGCAAATTATTGATGCATGTAACAAAAGATTCATCATCGGGGTCATGTTCAATTACCGATGTGCTAAAAATAATATCATAGGTTTTTAACTGGGTAGTTGGCTTGCTCACATATTCCTGTAAATAATAATTAATCATTGGATCAATCTCCTCAACTTGCAACCCCATTCTGATTAAACTCATTGAAGCAGTGTCTTCATAGCTTCCAACACAAAGTATTTTCGGACTAGCATATTGAGGCAGGTACCTACAAACTGTATCAAAAACAAAGGCTTGCTGTACATTTGCCTCCGCTATTTTTTTTGACATTGTTTTAGGCACAATCTCAAATAATTTTTCTACTACGGGGGCATATAATTCCCGTGCCGAATTATCTAAAATTCTATTAAGAGAATCATTTTTTGACAATGCTATTGGTTGATAGCTGATGGCTGTATCAACCGCTAACTGATCTTCTGTTGCAGCATTCGTATTCCGTAACCAAGTAAAAGACTTGTCCGGTATTGAAAACAACCTTCTCCACTTCGACTGAATGGTTCTTACAATTCCCATTCTAGTGACAGTAGCATTTGTAGACTTTCTAATAGCAGCATCTAAAATTCTATCATACTCCCATATGATGTTGTTGGTATCCCACTGCTCATTTAATTTTTGTAAACCTTCAACACCATTTGAAAGTATCGTTCCCAAACTACTATTGTCAATGCAAAGCGAAGGGGTTAAATTCAAAACATGACGAAACATTGAGCTATTTGAAACAGCCAAAGGACGTTTAACTGCTAATGCATAATCAATTGCACTAGACAATCCTCTGACAGTAGAATCCTCATACAAAAATACATTGATGGAATTTTGAGCTAAAAAATCAAGAATCCCCTTGTTATCAAGGAAGTCATGCGTTATTTGAAGTTGAATACCATTTTTGTGAATTAATCCCCTACAATTTTCAGCAATTTTTCTTGCATTCTGCCCTTCTGCATCTCCAAAATCTGCAGCTGGTATGTTAAGCCTTATAATTGCATCATCAAATTCATTTTGAACCTGAACAACAATTTTTTCAAATCCTTTATTTGGAGTTCCAAATCCAAAACTTCCAATTGTCAACAATTTAGGAGTTGGGAAATTATTGGTATAAGTTGGTAAAAGTCGGCCTGTTTTAAATACAAATGGATTACGTAACAATAAAGTAGAATCAGCAGCAATATAAAAATCAAACAAAACATTATTCAAATTTTTACGCTCCCTTAAAACAAAAGTATTTTTATAAGATGTAGCATTATCAGCAATTTCCTGAGTTATTTCATGAATGATCCCTATTTGAATCGCTTTAATATCCTGAACATTGTTTTTAAATAGTTTAGGCCCAATACGACTGCAAAGCCAAGGCATGGTAGCAGGATGATAATTATAAATAATAATAGAAGGATTACTTTCAGCGATCGATTGTTTTAAATCTGCCAAAGCATCACATTCAACCCAAATGATTTGATATTTATCAGATCCAGCGATGGCATGAAAAACATTTTTTCCAAACTCAAAAACACCACATTGTTTTTTTGAATGAGATACAAATAAGACAGTTAACTTTTTCATTTCTATTTCTTATAAATATCAATAGTAGGTATAGGGAAAATAAAACCAGTTCCCTTCTCCAATGCTTCCT
>JBIKOV010000367.1:0-2699 GCA_044357815.1 Ferruginibacter sp.
ATGATGATGGCCATAAGCAAACAAAATTGGGACAATGGTATTGATCAATACAGAATGTATCATCTGTTTGCCAATATTTTTTTCGCGATAAATAGAAACCTCATCAAAAATATAATGATAATGCCAGTAATCATTGGCCGTAACAGCCAATAGTTTTTTTACATCGTCTAATAGAATCGTTTCTTTCACCATTGAAAATAAATGCACGCTACTGTGAATCAACATAGACAATTGTGCCAGCCGAAGGGTTGGGAAATTGGAAGGGCGCATTCTTAAAAAATAGAGAGGCAGCGGTCTTGGATATAATTGGTATTTTTTCTTAAAAAACCGATACTCTTTTTGTAACAGTTTTGGATACGCTTCATGGAAATCATCCTCCAACAAACCTGCCTGGCCAAATAAAAGCGCCTCTGTTTGGTGAATTTGGTTTTTATGTTTCGCTAAAAGGCCTATCGGTAGAGAACGAGCTAATTTCTCAAACGAATCCGCATTAACGGTATTGCCAAAATTTCGGGCTATAAGCCACCAAAAAGTTTCTTCCCAATGGTTATTGTTACAACTGAGGTATTCCAGAATAACCGCAGCTTTTCTTTGCATCCTTTCTACCAACAACCTTTCTTTCCATGCAACCCAGATGATGGGTGTTACATTTGAAATCATTGTTTCGCAGGCAATAAAGGATTTTGCATTCATTAATTCATCAAATTTCTGAAGTAATATTTTAGAAACCAGACTTTGTAATTCAAGCACTGGGAAAGATACTTGAAGATTGATATCATTTTGCCAAACAACATGCAAGATAATATTGGCATAATTTTTATCAAAGCTATGTTGATGGCTGTTCCAATCGGAAGATAAAACATGCAACTCGATACTGCCCGCCCAGATGGTATTGTTTACTTTTATTTTGGCATTTAGAAAATCAGGACCCTGATTGGTATTGATAATTCCAGGATGAAGAATGGATAAACTTTCCCCATCACCTGTTGTCAACTCATTTTGGTTAAAATATTGAAGCTGCCAGATGTATTGCAAGAGCCTTTCGTTGATGAAGGTTATTTCTTTATGCAAAACGATGAATGTTAAATTGGTGAATGTCTGATTCAGTGAATCACTAATTTACAAAATCATTTAATAATATTATAATTATTTATAATATTAAATTATAAAGACAACTATGTTATGCGAAGGTTGGCAATCAAACAAATAATAATATAGCTGTTTATAAAAAAGGATTACAATTTCACTAACTCCTGCATCACTCTACTTACGGGAAGCCCCATCACATTGTAAAAATCACCTGAAACTGATTTAATGCCCACTACACCAATCCATTCCTGAATGGCATAGGCGCCAGCCTTATCATAGGGCTGGTATTTATCTACATAAAAAATGATTTGCTCTTTTGTCAGGGTATGAAAAGCTACTTCTGTACTGTCTGCAAAAGCCACTTCCTTTTCATTATATAGTATTATGACACCGGTAATAACTCGGTGAATTTTACCAGAAAGAGCAGATAAAATAGCAATGGCATCAGCTCGGTCAATGGGTTTACCGATTACCCTATCTTCCAATACTACAATGGTGTCAGCAGCCAAAACAGGAATAGTAAATTGATGATCCTTTTGCACAGCTAATGCCTTATTGCGGGCAATATGAATGGCGATATCTTCGAAAGACAATCCTACGGGGTAGGATTCATCCGTAGGTTGAACCACAACAGTGAAAGGCAGTTCGGCCCATTCCAACAACTGTTTGCGTCTAGGCGACTGCGATGCTAAAATGATCCCCCCAGATTTAAACATACCGCTATTGATTGGATGATTTTCCATTGACTTTATTGAAAATTACTTAGATCGGAAGGATAGTTTGCTGCAATTCATTGAATTACTTGATTAAAACAATTGAACATATGCCAGCAAACATGACTAGTTTGATTAAATTGCTGATAGCGTGATACTCAGCAGTAGTTTGCGCTTGATAAAATCTTTTCAGAATCCAGATAAGTGGAGCAATTACCAATACTAAAGTATACAATGCACTCACCCACCAGCCAATTTGCAATACATACAACTGAAGAATTACCAAAGCACCAATCAATACAGCCAGCCACACTCCTACAAATACCTTGGTAGATGGAATACCCCATACAATGGGCATCGTTTGACATTGGTACCTTGCATCACCCGACATATCTTCCATGTCTTTTACAACTTCGCGAATCAATGAAATAATAAATGCAAAACCTGCATACAATGCTGCAAATTTATATATCCTAGACATGCCAAATTCGAAACCAGGGGAGACTATAGATGTAAAAAAAAGCATTGAGTTGGTGGCAAAATATAAAACTAGCACCGTCCAGGCTGTTAATCCTGCAATGATAATGTTTCCAGATAATAATTTTTTTTTGAAAAGGGTAGAATATGCCCATAACAGTACCGAGCAAACGATATTGGCCACCAATATTACCGGACTGGTTTTGATTCCAACATATCCGCTTATAGCCAGGCCAGCCAAGGTAATAACCAAATGAAAAAAAATAGCCCAGTGGCGGCTGATAATTTTCTGTACCACCATCTTAGCCGGTTTGTTTACTTGGTCAATATTGATATCGAAATAATCATTGATAATATAGCCTGCAGCCGCTATCAACAAAGATGCAGTCATTAATAGATAAAAAAGGGAGGGGGTGAATG
>JBIKOV010000369.1:0-2691 GCA_044357815.1 Ferruginibacter sp.
TTCAAATGCCAATTCGTTCTTTTCTCTAAAAAATAGCAGATGTTCGGGGTTGATGATGATTTCAGCCCCTAATTCATTGACGGGGCTATTTTTTTTACTGCCTGGCTGCATTAACTGCAATAGGAGGTTGCGATAGGGGAAGTTGCTGCCTATTACAAAATATATCCGCCATTCTGCACCCACCTTCATAATCGTTTTTAGCCAGTTGCTATTCATTTTATTTAGACCGGGCATTACTTGCCATATGTCATCAATTACGATAATCAATGTTTCTTGCGATAACTTTTTTTGGGTTTGCCTTTTTTTAAGCAACCTAAGGGGGCTGGTGAATAGCTTTTCCTTAGAAAGAATGCTTCCGCATGGAGGGTTGTCATATACATAACTTTCAATGGAAGTACCCTCGGGGAAAGAAAGCCTATTGCTTTCCCTGCAAATTTCCAGCCACTGCGTATCAGCGTTATCGTTATTTATCGACAATCGCTTTAAAAAGTCCCGTATTTGAGGCTGGGTAGTGTAGGAAACAAATAAATGCGATACCGTTAATATCGATTTGTCAATTTTTTTGCCATCACTGTTATAGCCTAGGGGGAAATTCAAGGGTGTGTTTTTGGGTAGGTACTCTGTTAGATGGTTACAAAGCTATTGATAATGGGGTGAGATATTTGAATGTTTTTAATTTAGGATGGATTTATGAGATAAAGGATCAAATAGAACCTAATTCAGCCAATTTATAACACTTTAGGGTATATACTAATCCAAATTATAGGTGGAAATTTGCATTTGATTGTGGAGTCTAGCAACCATTCAAACGGGGCGTATTCTGAAAAGCCATACGAGTAGGAAAAGTAAATTTTAATATTATGAAAAAAGTTAAAGTCTTGTCAATTGCCATTTGTACTATAGTTTTTATGGGTAGTTGTGGAGTTCATTCTTCCTTAGTTGGAAACATTAATGCTAATACAACTAATGTTGAACTTAGTAAGAAAAATTTTAAAGTTGTAGATCAAGTAAGTGGTAAATCAACAGCAACTTATATTTTAGGGTTTGGGGGTATTCGTAACAAATCGTTAATTGCAAAAGCTAAATTAAAAATGCTGGAGGACGCTAACCTAACAGGAAGCGCAAAAGCTATTGTTAATGTTACAATGGAAGATCATTATACAATGGTTGTTCCATTTTTTTATAGAAAAACAGTTACTGTGAGTGCTCATGTTGTTGAGTTTACACAATAATTTCAAAACCCATACCTATTGCAAAATCAAAAAATGCTTAGGTATGGGTTACTTTCAATCAATTTTCTGATAAATCCTGCCAAATAATAAATTTTAATTATTTCATTTCTATAAATTTTACCGGATAGACATTTCTAGTTATTTGAATTCGTTTTCCTTTTCTTGCACGCTGAAATCAATTTCAATAATAGTAGTCAACAGTAATAGGGGATGTATAAAATTCGGAATATTCCAGATTGTCTTTAAAAGTTCAATTTTTATTTTTTTCTGGTTACCTTAATTTCGGAATAATCCATAACCTGCCTGGTATAACCCATCGGAATAATGTATCGATTTTGAATATTCCTAATTATTCCAAAATTTGTCACTTTAATTAGAAAAGTTGATTTTCAAGTTTTTATCTAATCAAGCAATATTCTGGAATATTCCTAAATTTCTTAATGTAGAAAATAGGCTGCTGCAGCCTATGCGCTTCTTCGTCCCGGACAGTCGAGATGTGCGATTATTTTATTACTATCATAGTCTATTAGTTGTTCGCCATCAAGTTTGCATTCTTTTTATAGTCATTGCATCGAATGGTATCAATCAAACTCAAATATGTTGATAGAGATTACAGCTGATGGAACCATAATTTTCTTTTATCAACCTATTATGCGTAGAATAAAGGCCCTATTCGACGCAAAATTTGCGTTAAATAGTACTTATGCGTAGAATATTTCCTATATTTGACGCATAAATTGCGTATAATGATATATATCCATCAACTAACAGGCTGGCCAGCATTTAAATGGGAAAATGAAGTAATAAGCCCCATTTTAGCGAAACTGAGGCATCAACAGGGGCTTCTTATGGGGAAAATGAACGGGTTAGGCTTTAAATACAAGGAAGAAGCCGTTTTACAAACCCTTACCCAGGAGGTAATAAAATCCAGTGAAATAGAAGGAGAAAATTTGAACGCAGAACAGGTTAGGTCTTCGATTGCTCGACGACTTGGAATGGATGTGCCTGGATTAGTGGCTGCAGACAGAAATGTGGAAGGGGTTGTAGAAATGATGCTGGATGCAACGCAGCGTTACAGCAAAGAACTGACCGATAACCGTTTATTTGGATGGCATTCCGCCTTATTTCCATCGGGATTTAGCGGCACGCATAAAATAACAACCGGTGGCTGGCGTAAAATTGGAAATGGACCGATGCAAGTGGTTTCAGGCGCAATGGGTAAAGAACGTATCCACTTCCAAGCGCCTGAATCCGAGTTGCTTGAATCCGAAATGAATCAATTTATTGAATGGTTCAATACCGAAAAAATAATCGATCCAGTACTTAAAGCAGCTATTGCTCATTTGTGGTTTGTGACCATCCATCCATTTGATGATGGGAATGGTAGAATAGGCAGGGCTATTGCAGATATGCAGTTAGCCCGAAGTGATGGCAGCGCTCAACGCTTTTATAGTATGAG
>JBIKOV010000125.1:0-9769 GCA_044357815.1 Ferruginibacter sp.
GGAATAAAAGTGGTGCCATCCTGAGAGGGCAAACTGGCATTAGAAGGATCTTCCCCTACGATTGTCAACTCAGCGTAAGATATTTGATTGATTGCGTGGTATACATTGATTTCACTTATCCCAAAAGAGTCGGAAAGTACTGCGCCATTTATTTTTACAGTTGAACGAATACTGCCAACTATAATATCATTTCCAGGAGTAACTGCCATAATCTATTTTTTTATGGGCGGAAATAATATTTGATCACCCGGTTTAATATCAAACACACTATTCAAATTATTAACCCGGGCCAATTCAATATAATATGAACTGTCCTTGTAAATATTATTTGACATCATAGCCAAATTATCGCCCGCTTTTACTGGCCTTGCGTGGGTAAGATCTGGTGAGGAGGTCTTTGCTTCTGCAGCAACAGTTGTACGATTTTGAGTTTTCTTTAGACTAACTGAAAGTTTTGCTCGAAGTGGGCTTCCACTTGAATCAAACAAAATATAATCAATTGATACATTTTCACAAACACCTGAAAATATTAAAGTCCCCCATGTAACCTTTGTAAACAAAGGCTTATGTTCAATACCATAATATCCTTGAAGGGCAACTTTCAAATTTTCACAATAACTAGCAACATCTTTTGATAAAGAAGTAAGCGTGATAATTGTATTATCAATCATTAATTCACCCAAACTTAAACTTTCACTATTTCCATTAAAAGTCAAAGTTTCACCTGGTGAACCACCAATGGGCATCGGAGTCCAATCATTATTGAAGGTTCTTTTATAAGAATTAGGATTAAGCCAAGCCTCATATGAGTGAACTTGATTGGATGAAGTACAGCTATCTTCCTTATGGGTAGTAAATTTTAATTTAGTGAGCGCCATATCATCAACGTTTATATATAAATTCCTTTATTAGATTTTTCACTTTTGAAGAAAGGTCACTCATGATTTCAGCCTTCATTTTATTCAAACTCTCTTCAATATTTACATTGCTAGCATTGGGTCTATTTTGATCAATAGTAGCTTTAATCACTAATTCACGTATCTCTAAAGGCATAACTATTAAATTTATTTTTAAATTTTATTTGAAAAATTTATAAAATCAGGGGTCAACTCTCACACAACCGTCATGCCTAAATTCAATGGTATCTACCAACACTTCCGCGCTCCCCCCAGAGCCTGCGTTTAAATTAGACGTACTTAATGAAACCGGGTAGGCATTTAAAAAAGTCCAGACAAGTTCAGGCATTCCGGAATCATTCCAAAGTGTTACATTTATTGGCATTGGCGTAAACGAAAAAGTATTAATACTGGTTTTAATCCAAGTAATCATTAACGAACCTCTTACTACTCCCCTTTTTGCAACTAAATTTCCCCATTCCACTCCAGTGGGTAAGAATATATCGGTGAGATTTGAACCACCCTCTTTATATTTATCACCATTTACTTTAGAACTGAAACCACTTATTTCCATAAAACCACAATCGACATCTAGTAGAAAGGAAGGAACTGTTAACGAAAATCTATAATTTAATAAGGGGTCATTTCTAAGGGCCATAACAAAATTAATTAAAAATAAGTTATCACTATATGAATACATTCATACAGTGATAACTTATTAAACTTTATAAAATCTATTTAATGATTATAAATAAACCTATGAAGAAACCTGAGCCATAGACTCGTAAGCCATTTCTAAAGTTTCGATAGCTGATTCATTTGCATCAGCTTTCATATCACTAATAGTCATCTTCACTGGGAATGCCTCGTTCAAAGTCCAAGTCATAATTGGATTTCCATCTTCATCAAGAAGTGAAATCAATACAACAGACCTCTTAAAGGTATTCATTTGAATAAGACTGTAGTAATCCCAAAGGTCATTGTCATTTTTGAAGTTACCCTTCTTAAAGACAACATTGGTGAATTTTTTAATACCAGGCATTTTAACTACTGAATATAGTGTATTGTGGCCTGCTCTGTATTCAATTACTTGAGTCTCAGATGAAAGTCCAGTAACTTCTGAGAAAAGTAATTCCTTGTCATCAATTTTAACTTGAAATTGAAATTTGACTAACGGCCAGGTATTTTCCGATTGATTATCTCCTAATTCTGCCATAAAATTATTTTTTAAATGGTTATTTTAAATTAATTAATTCAACTTAATAATAAAATTAAGCTTCTTGTTGTTTTTGTTGGAATGTTAATACGATGAATTCAGCTGGTCTTACAACTGCAAGCTTCACTTCAATTCTCATAATACCATCTAGTATATCGCTTGGAGTCATGGTTGAACCTAAACCAACAGCAACAGAATAAGCTTGTTCAGGAGAAGAACCAGCAAGAGCACCAGACTTCCATTGGTTGAACAAAAAGTTATTAATGGTTGCGTTGATAGTAGACCAAGTTCCACCGTCATTTGGCTCGAAAACATACGTACGAGCAGCAAGTTTCAATGATTGCTCGATCATGATCAAAGTTCTTCTAACGTTGATATAACGCCAGTCTTGACTGTTACCATCTAGCGTGCGAGCACCCCAAACTAATGTTCCGATACCTGGGAAAGGACGGATAACATTGATTGATTTACCACCCATTAAATCTACATTCAAACTTTCTTGCTCATCATGAGAAATATTAACTGAAGGAGCATTCACAGCATTCATAGATACATTGGCAGGAGCTTTAAATACACCTCTGCTTGTATCAACTAATGTATAAATACCTGCCATACCAGCTGAAGGAGGTAATAAATTCAAAGAATTACGAATTTCACCTAACAAGTTAACATAAGTACTACTACAAGCACTCAATGATTGATGATAACTTTTGCGAGCTTCAGCATCAATTGAATCTGCAGGTAAAGCTTTAAATTTCTTAACCACTTCTTGAGCATTTGATTCTGGCAACAAAGTTTCCAAAGAAACTGAATCATCAATATTTTCAAATGTAACTTCTGAAGCTGTGATGATACTTGTTTTTACCCAAGGGTAGTAAGCAGCACCATAATTCAAAGAATTCATACCAATTTGATCTCTGAATTCAGTAACGGTTTCAGTTGTAGTATTAGTTGGTACATGCGCGATGTCAAAAATACCAAATCTGCTTTGAGTTTTAGAACAATGCAATAAAACCTGCTGATATACTGGATAACAGCTAGCACCCTTTAAAATAATATCAGGAATAACAACTAATGTTGGTTCAAATTCTTTTTCCAAAATTTTGAACGGATTGGGTTTAGTATCACTTCCCAAAAAGTCATCAAATGAAATGTCAAAACCTTCTTGTTTGTCCCAATAAGTACCTACAGAAAGTATGTAGCAAGAACTTCCACCATTAGCATAGAAAAACCTTAGTGCTCTATACAATAAAAATTCGTTGTTACTTTTAGCTTTTACGGTAACTTCTTTTCCATTTAAACTAAAAGAATCCTTGTCAGTAGCAGCTGCATCAGCAACCAAATACTTTGTAAGAAAACCTCCACCAAATAGTTCAACATACTCAGCAAAAGAATTCACTTTTGTTGGAACATGAGATAGGGATTTACCATTTCTAATTGCTTTGGCAGTGTATCCTATGAATACAGGAACAGCTGTCTCAACTGCACCAGCGGAGCTAGGAAAAGCATTCTTTTCCTCGATGTAAACACCTGGTGTCATTAATTTTGTAGCCATGTTTTAATTTTTGTTTTTTGATAAAATAGAGAAAAATTTAAATTGGATGACAATGATAAACAAAATATGATTATAAAAAAAAAAATCTTTTAATTATTCCAGAAAAAATAATAAATCACTTTGAAAAAGCACCAAAAATGTCATAATTTATGTGATATAAATTATTTATTTAATTTAAAATTGAGCATTATAGAATTTTGATAGAAAAGAAAATTAAATAAAAATCTCAAGCACCCGACTGGTATTTTCAATAGCATATTGCTTACCCAAAAAACTAACCTGATTAGTTTTTGGAACAGGCAAAGTGGGGATTATTACCCTTCCATTATTACTGCCCTGCTTATATTGTTCCAATAACTGCCAATTAACATCTGGATGTTCTTTATAAGGCATAGCAGTTGGTGAAGTAAAAGCTACAGCTGGATTACCATTAGGTAGTTGTATCTCTTGGGGTCCCGTAAAAAATATTGATTTATTTTTATTGGCTACTGCAAGTCCTTCAAATTCCAATAAATGCGACTTGTAAATTATATATCTCCAAAACAATGAAGGAGAAAAAAATTGAATTTTCAAATCTTCAGGAATTTGTTGATCCGTTGTGATTTGTATGTGTCCGAAGGGCTTTGAAAAATACGGTTGCTCTAAAGTTAAATTATTTTTTAAATCTAGCTCAGATACCGCGTCTTTACTATGCATTAGCCCAGGTTGAGTTGATTTAAACGAAAAAGGGTATTTGAAAAACAACAGATTTTCTTCAATAACCCTTGGCATGTGATCTGTATAATTAAAAATATTATCATCATTACAAGATAACTTAAAGTTAAAAAGTAAATTATCCGCCAACACTTGTTCTCTAGTTCTGTGTTCATCAGCAAAAACCTCTGCATAAAAAATAGCAATCCCATTGACTTCTTTTCGAAGAATAAAATCATGGTTTTTAAAAACATTTTCTGTTAAGCTATCCGGCCTTAATTGAACATTGGTTAACTTACCATTTGTAAAAAAAGTATGATAGAAATTTATACGAAACAATAATTGATAGGTTGAATTCATATAAAAAGTTAAAACAAATTAATTTTAATAAAAAATAATAAATGAACTGAAAAATTTAAGTTAAGATTTTTTATCGGAATCTGTATTTAAATTCTTATTCGGATCTTCTTTTCCATCCGTGTTTGGCCCTTTATTGACAGGATTGTCAGGTGGTTTTACATTTGGAACAGTAGGTTTTTTAGGGATCAAGGGTGAAAAAAATGAACCCGGATTTTTTGACTGGTCTCTCATGAATGGCCGATTATCCTCCTTATCTTTAATATCATCATCTTGGTCGCTTTGAATTCCTGCATTTTCAGGAATTTGATTTGTCGAAGGATTATTATCTCTTACTTGAGTACCATTATCCGCTTCTTCTCTTGGCAAATTAGTAGTATCATTTGTTTCTGGAATATTAGTTCCCTTAAAAGTATTCGTTTCTTCTTCTTGAACATCATCATCCTCCTCTTTATCATTATCAAGATCAGGGCTAAGCATTCCAGATAGAAATACCGGTCTTTTTCCCTTAGTTGTTACAGGGTCAGTACTTGAAGGCGGCGGCGGCGGCGGCGGCGTGGTAGTACTAGCGGCAGGGGTAGTTTGACTAGTGGAAGATTGTTTTGAATCACTGTCGGAATTAGTTGTATTATCCTTAACAGTATTAGCTAAGTCCTGGGCATTTACTCCTCCTCCCTTTTGCTTGGTATTACCAGTTAGAGCTGCAGCTGAAGGCCTAAATTCATTTAATGAATTACTATCCAGCGGTATCATTCTAATTTTATACAAAGCAGAAGGCATATATTTTGCACCGATGGTACTCCATAAATTACTATTTTGATCTACCGTTAAAGATTCTATTTCAATTTGAACTTTAAGCCCACCACCAGAACTGGTACTTTTTGCCCCCCCCGCTTCAGAAATATCCATTGAACTATTATCATTTAAATAATTCATAGTAAAAGCTAAAAATTTAAGCGCCTCACTATAGTTAGCATTGGAAAAATAACAGGAAAAAAGTACAAAAAAATTAATATGAACGCGCTGTTTACCATCCTTTTTCGGACCAACAGGCGTTGGCTCTCTTTCTAAATTAACCAAAGTAATCAACACCTTATTTTCTTCCAACATTGCTACACTTCCATCTTGGTTCACAAGAGCAGAAATAACCGCTTTGTCCTCATTTGTTCGAAGCCTGGTTTTAAAAAAAATATTTAGACCATCTGTAATGGTTTGAATAACTTCATAAATCATATAGCAAATAAAAGAAAGTATTTAAATAAAACACACATATATATTTGTATTATATAAAAATAAATTAAAGTGACAATTACTTTTAACTAATTTTAAAGTAAATATATTCAATTCTTTAAATTTAGACACTTTTGTTTAAAAATATTAAAAGGTAGAAATCGTTGTAACGTGAAAATAAATCACCATCTTTATTAATTATTTAAATATCAAAAGCTTTTGAAGTAAATGCATATTATTAAATTAAAATTAGGTATTTATAGCTAATTTATAATAATACCATATCTTTGA
This sequence comes from Ferruginibacter sp., assembly GCA_044357815.1. Taxonomy (GTDB): domain Bacteria; phylum Bacteroidota; class Bacteroidia; order Chitinophagales; family Chitinophagaceae; genus Ferruginibacter. Next base: position 6,239 of record JBIKOV010000125.1, read on the forward strand.
AATGATCATATCCTAAAGTCGCAACAACATGAATTTTTCTTTGTTTAAAGTTCTAAAAAAAATATTTTTACTACTTTTCTGCATTTTAATCTATAGTACTTCGTATGCTCAGGTACCAAAAGAGGTTACCAAGCAATCAGCCGCAGCCACTAAAGCCGCAGCCGATGCCCAAAAAGCATTGATTGAAGATGCGGAAAAAATTAAAAAAAGTTTAGCTTTTAAAGTTGCCGACTTTTTTAAGTTTAAATCGAATGTAAGAAAAAATCAACAAAAACGTATACTGGATATTGTTGAATCATTGGGTATTCAAGATTCAATTAATGTATCGGCAGATAATATTAAATCATTAATCGAGGCGCTTTCAAAAGTTGAAAATCAGCATTTCGATACCCTATTGAGTTTAATAAATGGGCTTAAAGTTAAACCCGATGGTACCATAGTAGTGGATACCCCAGATAAATCAGTTAATTCATCCAATCAACCGGTAACGGATTCCGAAATTGATGAATTAACCAATAAGATGCTTCCACTTATTGCCAAAGAGGCCTCCCAGCCTGTAGATTCCAAGGATAAACGGGAGAAGATTGCTGAACTCAGAAAAACCACTCAACAGTTAGGAACCATTCATTCCGACACTACGAATGGTGTTTTGAGAAGATATACCCTGATTACCAATAATAAGGTGAAAGTGCTGGGTTTTTTAAATTACAACAAACAACCGGAGGAGGACTACAATTATGATAATTATGATAATATTATCTATAATGGACTATTTGTAGATGGCAAAACAGGTAATTTTAAAAATTTGAATGGTTGGGATAACTCACCTACCCTTTCCTCGCTTTCACAATCAGGTATCAGTCCAATTGTAAATGTAATTTTTTCTAATAAGGAAGATTTTTCATCCATCCTGCTTAATAAAAATAACCAAAGTTTATTTTTTCAAAACACATTGTATGTAATGAACCTTCACCCCACCAATGGGGTTTGTTTACAAATTGATCAACCAGATCCATTGTTGAAAAATGAAATCACAGAATTCATTCAAGCTTTCAGCGAAAAAATAAAAGCAGCCAATAAAGACTATCAAATCTACTTGATTCTACCCAATGCCAAAATAAATGCACCATTTGATTTGGCGAAATTTGATGAGTTTATTGATTTTTATATTTTAAATTTTTACAACCCTTCGGAATCAACCATACCTGGTCCAATTGCATCCATCAGAGGAAAAGAATTAAGTAGCATTGAATCTACTTTATCCTATTACACCAATATGAATGTGTTACCAGGTAAATTGATACTGGGCCTTGGATATCAGGGTTCGCGTTGGGCCTATTCAGCTGCTGCTAGGAATTTTAAATTTTCTCAACAATTAACTTATTCAGAAATAAGAAGGACTTATTTATGGCCTGTTGTATATGATGATGAAAATGGTACAGCCACCATGGATAGTGTAAATAAAAAAGGGGCATTGGTAAGAAGAATTTATTTAGAAGATGAAAATACACTTGGCAAAAAATATGACTTCGTTTTAGAAAACGGTCTGGGCGGTGTAGCCCTGTATTCACTTGGATTTGATGAAGGATTTGGCGAACTCAATGATATGCTAATGTATAAACTTAGCAGGGTGGATACTGTTCATTTAAATGACAGTATTATTAGCCGTAAAGATTTATCCAAAATTGGATGGTTTAAAAAATTAGGAATACGATATAAGCTATATCAATACATTTTAAATAATCCATGTGAAATTTGCTTCGAAAATATTGAGAATCCAGTGCTTAGATCCGAGATGGAAATTTACATTCGCCAGCTTGGTTATGACACACTGGCTTTGAAAAGTCGAAATTCAACATTTCATATAGCGAACAACAGCTTAAATTCAGCTGTTACAATTTTAGGAGGTCTTACTTTGTTTTTTTCCATGCTGCTTTCCTATTTACTTTACTTAAGAATTAAAAATAAAGGAGATGAAGTATCTGGAAAAAACCAAAAGGTTCTACCGCTTTTTACGTTAATATTGTGGTTTTGCTTTGTGATAGTCAGTTTGCTTTATTTATTTACAAGCGATATAATCCCATGGTTTGGAATGACTTCCCAAAAAGATGAAATTGCATCCGACACAAAAAACAGTAAAGACAGTGTTAGTGCACCCAAAAAAGATAAAACGTTAGGATCAATTTATCAACAAGTAAACAGAGAAAAAAGAAAAATTCAAACTGCAGGAAGTAGAATTAAAAATTTACCCCGTACTGCCCAGCGTTTAATTACAAGGAAATTGCTTTACGGTTCTAAAACAAATCAAAATGAGGAGGAAGATTCATCCAGCTTATCTTCTGCTGATTCATTAAATATAGAAGCTTCGATTCGCTGTATTAAATCCAAAACTGATAGTTGTATTAACATTCCGTTTAAGACTTTACTTGGTATTATTGTTATAGGAATAGTATTCGGTATTTTGATGGGGTTTTTGATCATTAAAAACCTCTTCAACAAAGTAGATATTCCTTAATACTAATTCCTAAATGTTATTTCTATGTCTTTGCTAGATACCGCATCCATATTTAAATATCATAATAATTTATCCCGTAAGTTCGAGCAGGGAGATGTTAGAAACCTAGGCTGGTCCAATTTAACTACTCAGCAACTTCGGTTTACCATGCTCAGTCAATTGGCTGACTTCGATAACTGTTCTGTTTTGGATGCCGGATGTGGATATGCTGACCTTTGTGTATTTTTAAAAAACAAATTCCCCACCTGTAGGTACTATGGTATCGATCAGATTCCTGAATTTATTTTAAAGGCATTACAAGATTACGGTAATATGAAAGATGTGGTACTTTTTCAGGGTGATTTTGAGATGGCCTCTTTACCAGTTTTAGACTATACCCTAGCCTCTGGGTTATTGAGTTACAAAAACAGTAACCCCTTATATGTTTTTGAAATGATACAAAAACTTTTTATCGGATGCAGGCTGGGACTGGCTTTTAATCTGCTTTCAACAGAACCGGAAAACAATTCTTTGTTGAACGCCTACGATAAAAATATGATTTTTTCTTTTTGTAAAACCCTTACCCCTAAGTGCAGTTTACACGATGACTATTTGGAAAATGATTATACTATTTTCATGTATCATTAAAACAGTATGAAGATTACAAATAATAAAGCAGTTGGCTTTTACAAATTTTCAGCTCCGTTTTGTAGTCATTTTTAAAACTAAAAAACCACCCATTATGAGTGGGTGGTTCGGTGCGTATAAATTGATGGGGAATCAATAACCTAACGTATTTTATTGATACCGAAAATAATCAGTACAAAATAAAATCTACGAAATAGTCATCATCGATTGATAGGGCTATATACCCAAAATTAATTTACTCCCAAGGTATCGATAGAAATGCCTACCATATCAATTGAAACTAATAAGAAACTTTCAAATGAATTATTCCCTAAAAAATTAGTTAAATCACCTGCATAAGTTGATTTATAAGAGATCCTTTTAACTCCATTATCTTCCAATAAATTCAG
>JBIKOV010000132.1:0-9321 GCA_044357815.1 Ferruginibacter sp.
CATCAGATTGCTGAATATTGCTTTTTGAATAATTCGCACTCTTTTCATTATTAATCCCTAGCCCATTATAGTTCCATTGATAGCTAGTAGCTCCTGTTGCAGCTATACTAAGACCCAATGTTACTCCTGCACAAACCAATTGTGTTGTTGGCTGCTGGGTAATAACTGGCGTAGTATTAACTACCACACTAAATAAATTACTTGCAGTAGAACCACAATTATTGGTAGCCATTAAATAATAACTGCCAGCAGCTGCTGTTTGTATAGAATTAATCAGCAATTGCGAATTCGTTTGACTGGCGATTGCTTGATTGGAATTATACCACTGATAGGTAAGGCTGCCGCCATTATTAGTAGTTACACCAGAATTAACTGTTAACGATCCATTTAAACATATCGCAGAAGGATCGCTGATGGTAGTTATCGTTGGTAATGAGGATAAAGCTAATGCCACATTTTGTCCGCTTTGACTATTAGTAGTTCCACATGAATTGGATACGCTTAATGAATAGGTGGCTTCATTCACTAGCTGAAAATTAGCAAGGCTTAATACATTACTGTAACTGGTTCCCAACCCAGAACTACCCCTTGACCAAGTATAAGACAAGGCATTATCTCCATTTCCACTCACTGTAGCCGTTAATGAGGTATTGGTACCTTTACAAACAGAACTGCTAGAGCCTAAACTAGTGATGGTTGGCAAATCTTTTATAGCTAACACTGCACTAGCACTCGCAGTATTACCACATCCATTAGTTGCTATTAATGAATAAGTACCTGCATCAGTACCTTGAATAGAACCTATTGTTATAGATGAACTGGTGGAGTAATTTATGTTATTTCTTTTCCATTGATAACTTTGAGCACCAGTAACCGTTGGGGTTAAAGTAAAACTAGTTCCTACACATTGTGTACTCCCTAGAGGCTGAACTGTAATGGATGGTGCAGAAGATATGGTGAGTTGATTTGCCGTAAATGAAGCAGCACCGCATGAATTAGAAAGTGTAACCGAATATAATCCAGCATTGGATGATTGCAGACTCGCAATATTGAGAGCACTTGAAGTTTGGCCTACAATGGGAACTCCCGTTAAATACCATTGGTAATCAAATGGAATACTATTAACGTTTGCAATTACAGCTGTTGAAAAACTAGACCCTACACAAAGTGATTCAGCTGCATTGTCAATGCTAGTAATGCTTGGAACAGCCCCAACAGATAAATTAATAATGGCGGAAGAGGTAGCCGTTCCACATGCATTACTAACCTTAACATAATAACTAGATGCATCAGATAATTGAGCATTTGTTATTGGGTAACTTGAAGAAATGGCATTTGCAATTACTACACCATTTTTATACCAAGAATAACTCAAAGTTGAATTGTCTGGTGAACTGGCTACTACATTGAAGGTGGTATTGGAACCCACACAGATACTAGTACTTGATGAAATATTTGTTATTGTAGCACAATTCTGCGCATCAATTTTAAATGATGCAATTAAAATTATTAAAATTGCCAAGAACCAAATTTTCATATCAAAAAATTAACAGCTGATTTTTAAACCACATTCTAAACCATTTTGTATCGTAAAATCAACTTGCACCAGTTTATATTCTTTTGGAATTAATAATTTTGATACCTATTTATTTAAAACAACTGACATGCTTTCTCGCCATGGCAATATTATCAGATATTTTTGATAATGAGCATTGAATACCCAATTCCAATGATGTTGAATTTTGCAAATAAGAAATATTTGGTTGCATTGGTATATCATAGGAAAAAACGAATTGGAAAGTATTGGAGTTCAATTTTAAATAGGGAGAAAAACAATTATTGGCCTGATAAACTAGTCCAAAGTCTAACCCTACAGTATTGGTAAATTCGGGAGAAAGTGAATAACCGGCTATTAAGGAAAGTGAATTCCCTGTGTTAAGGTAACTATATAAGCCCCCAACAAATAATTGGTTCGACGAACTTAAATAACGCGAATACCCGATATGTGCCATATAAGTCCTTCCATATCGTAACTGTAAATCTTTTTGTTCGGCACTAACCTGATTTAAATTATACAAACCTAGTCCCGCTTCAAAAGATTCTTCGTCATTGAAATTGGTATATAATATTCCTGCATTAATATCTACATAATTTGAGTTTAAAATACTAATTGGTTCATTATTGGACAATTGATTCGTAAAGCCAGTGATAGAAAATTGATTCGGAAATAAGAGTTTTGTATAATCAACCCTTTTACTATTATAGCGAAGTTGGAAGCCTATTGCAAGCGCCTCAGAGCTTTCACTGTTAAGGCCCTTTGAATAAGAAAATGTACCTGAGAAAGAATTCTGTGAATAAACAGCTAAAGATTTGGTCGAATACATATCTATGCCAACAGCAAAGACATCTTCTGGGGATATATAATCTTTAAAGGGTTTAAATTGTGCTTCTGCGTTTAAAAAGTTAGTAGTTAGTATTTTATTGTATGACTGATATTTGTAAAGCGAATTAAACTTCGTATCACCATCATAATTTCCCGCCAAAGCTGGATTAATATTCAGCTGGTTTTCCGAAAATTGAGTAAAAAAAGGTAATTGAGCTAAAACAGAATTAAAATAACCCAGAAACACTACCAATAAAAAGATTCTAAACTTGTGCATAAATCGGTTATTATAAACTTATCAGCTGCTACTTCATTATAAAAAAGTGAGACAATAAGCTAGTTTTTCGGCTGTTTTAATACCTCTTAATTTCTATTGTAAGAGATATTTATCTATCGGTGGTTGATTTTTGACGGATTTATTTTCCCTTACATTTTTTCCAAATCGATATATAGCCCCATAGGAAATTTAAGTTTCAAATATAAGGATAATAAAGGCAATCACGGGTTTTTGAAGGACGATGTTTTTAAAAGGCAATTCGCTTTTATTGATATATGTACATAAATTGATATATCATATAATTGCCACCAACCTAAACGAAAAGTTATATGACATTAAAAAATAATTTATAATGTCATTGCTAATCAATCATATGAATTATACAACCTTACCAACGATCCTTTTGAACAACATAATGTAGCGGATGCTGAAGTGAAAAAATTTCAGGAACTACAAAAAGATATGGTTAACCACACATAAAACTTGGAGGTTGTGTTCCATGGCAAGAATAGCAATATTGCTATGGTGAAATGAATAGCTTATCGCAAAATATTATTGGGGGTATTCAATTGATTTATATCCTCTATTGATTTACTAATGGAGCTACTTTTGTACCAATCAACTCTATTGACTTTAATAATTGTTGATGAGTAAGTCCAGCATCCATTTGAAAAGTAAAGCGAGCAATTCCACCTAATGCCTCACTGTGTCGAAGTATTTTGGAAGCGACTGCTTCTGGGCTGTCAACAAGTAAAGCTCCTAATGCGCCATTTTGATTGTCAAATCCTGCTCTGGTTACAGGCGAAAATCCTCTTTCTTTTCCTATACGTGTAAACATATCTGCATAACCAGGATAATAATCATTAATGGCTTCTTCTCTTGTATTTGCCACATAGCCTAGTGAATGAAGTCCCACTTTTAATTGTTCGGGGGAATGACCAGCTTGCTCACCTGCATTTTTGTATAAATCAATTAGGGGTCTAAATCGATGCGTTTCACCTCCAATAATTGCTACCATCAGTGGTAATCCTAAACTGCCAGCTCTTGCGAATGACGATGGGGTACCTCCCACTCCAAGCCAAATTGGCAATTTCTTTTGCAGAGGCCGAGGATAAATAGTTTGATTTTTTAATGCAGGCCGAAATTGACCAGACCAATTAACTAATTCATTGTCTCTTATTTTTAATAAAAGATCAAGCTTCTCAATAAAAAGCGCATCATAATCGTTTAAGTTCAATCCAAAGAGAGGATACGATTCGGTGAAAGAACCTCTACCAGCAACGATTTCAGCTCGGCCATTTGAAATTAAATCTAAAGTAGCGAAGTTTTGAAATACCCTTACCGGATCTGCTGCACTTAACACCGTAACAGCACTGGTTAGGATGATACGTTTTGTGCGGGAAGCAGCTGCTCCTAGAATAACCGCAGGGGCAGAATCCAAAAATTCTTTCCGATAGTGTTCTCCAATTCCGAAAACATCTAAACCCACTTCATCTGCAAGCACAATTCTTTCTAGTAATTCGCCCATAGCTTGAGCATTGCTTATTCCTGAATGATTGGGGGCACTAGCAAAGCTATCAATTCCAATTTCCATCAAATATAAATTTAAAAAAATCTATAAACTCTTATGCGCACCATCGCAAAATCCTGGATTAGCAGTTTGCTTGCAATTACATAAATAGGCTGTTTTAGTTTCTTCAGCTACAAAAACTTTGGGAACAAATGAAGAACCTTTATGTGCTCCATCACAAAATGGTTGATTCGCTGATTTTCCGCATGCACACCATGCATACTTTTTTCCCGCTTCTAATTGAACAGGGATGGGTGATTTTCCAGCAATAGTTGGCTTGTCCATTTTGATTCTTTTTTTTGGTTATAAATATAAAATAATACGTTATTTATTTAGATAAGCCATTTGACCTAAATGATTGGAGAGGTGAATCGTTCTGCTAATCAGCACATTTAGCTTATTTCGCATTGGTTCTTTTGCAAAGTCTTCATCTGATACAGCTGTATGCTTTGAAAGCCAATCCTCCACACTAAATTGGCTAAAATGATTGTTTAATAAAATAGTAACAGTTTGGTAGGCAGATTTTAAATCCAAGATGGAGGGAAATATCTTATTGGACTTATCGGGACTTTTAACAAAAATAGCTAGATATTCAGGAACAATAGGATCTCCTAAATCAAAAAGTCTTATCATATCATCACTTACAGCAATAATATGTCCTAAAAGGTAAACACCTGTATTTCTGCTTGGTGCAGTTTCATTTAAAAGCTGTTCGTCAGTTAATTTTTCGATCAGTTCAGCAAATTTTTTATTCTGCGCGTCCCACATGGCTAAATTCATCTTGATTATTAGTTCTACTTGTTGATTACCCATTGTAAGTTTTTATTGAATGATATCAGTATCGATCTTCAAAGATACACCAATTCAAAAGCTTTGGTTTGATTTAAGATAAACCATTGGGGTAAACCAGGGTATAATAAAGGTAGTAAAGCGTTTCATAGATTAAAAAAGGGTTTATTAAATTAAAAAAAATCCAGTGTATATAATGACTATTTTTTGGTTATTGCTCATTTGATTAAGGGTTTGCTTATGTACCCTACTGCTTTACTGTATTGTATATCGTCAGCAGAAAGTGGAATAATAAAGTCGACGACAATCATTAAAAACCTTACATTTAACAAATCAAAGCAACCTTTATAACGTGGATAAGGTGCATTAACTTAGGGTGGTCGATATCCCATTTTTTTTCATTAAAGTTTCTAAAATTGCTATATGAAAACCGTATTTAACCGCAGGCGTTTCATTCGCGATACCTCACTGACTGTAGGTGCCATTGCATTTTCAAAAACTGGATTAGCCTCATCGGATAAAACAATACCTACTCTTTCAGGCAGAATTGGTATTATAGGACTGGACACATCCCATAGTGTTGCTTTTACAAAATCATTGAACGGAATCAATCCGTCAGAAAAATACAATGGATTCAGAATTGTGGCTGCTTATCCCCAAGGTAGTGCCGACATTGAATCATCTGTGAAGCGCATACCGGGATATATTGAAGAAGTAAAAAAAATGGGTGTTGAAATTGTAAATTCTATTCAAGCCCTTCTTGAAAAAGTTGATTATATTTTGTTAGAAACCAACGACGGAAGACCACATCTTGATCAGGCATTGCAAGTGATTAAGGCAGGTAAGACATTATTCATCGACAAACCTGTTGCAGGAACATTACATGATACCATTGCCATTTACAAGGCCGCTAAAGAAAACAATGTTCCAATATTTTCCAGTTCATCACTGCGTTACATGGAAACTGCTCAGGACGCGGCAAATGGAAAAGTGGGAAAAATATTGGGTGCGGATACATACAGTCCTGCCACCTTAGAAAAAACGCATCCTGATTTTTTCTGGTATGGCATTCACGGGGTTGAAATACTGTATACGGTGATGGGAAGCGGATGTAAGCAAATTACACGCACCAATACTGATAACACAGATATTGTAGTGGGCGTTTGGAATGATGGTCGCGTTGGAACTTTTCGCGGCACAAGATCAGGTTCACATGATTATGGAGGAACAGCATATGGTGAAAAGGGAAATCTCGTATTGGGTCCTTTTAAAGGATATGACAACTTGCTCGACAAAATCATTGAATTTTTCAAATCCGGTATTTCACCTGTAAGCAACGAGGAAACATTGGAGATATATACATTCATGGAGGCGGCAGACGAAAGTAAAAGAAAAAATGGGAAACCGATTCTTCTTGAGGATGTATTCAGAAAAGCATCTCACTAAACATTGTCCTAATCATTAATAAACTTGTATGAGAATAAATGATTCACGCCGTGGGTTCATAAAAAAATCTACCGCTACCGCCGCAGCAGTTGCCTTTGGAGGTATTCTGCCTGGCTTTTCAGCAAAAAACTACAACCGTATTGCAGGATCCAATGAAAAGATTGCTGTTGCATCAATGGGTGTAAATAGTCGCGGATACGCTGTTGCCACCAACTTCGCTGCACAGAAGAATGCAGAACTGATCCATATTTGTGATGTAGATTCAAGAGCAGCCGACAAATGCATCAATGCAGTTGAAAAAATACAAAACAAAAGACCCAAGGCAACCCCAGATTTCAGGCATGCATTGGAAGATAAGAACGTTGATGTACTGATTGTAACTGCGCCAGACCATTGGCATGCACCAGCAGCCATGTTAGCCTGTGCAGCAGGAAAACATGTCTATTTGGAAAAGCCTTGCAGCCACAATCCAAATGAAGGTGAAATGTTGGTTCGTTCTGCTAAAAAACACAATCGTGTTTTACAAATGGGTAACCAACGTCGCTCCTGGCCCAATGTTGCAGCTGCAATTGCAGAACTCCATGCTGGTGTTATAGGAAAACCATATTATGCAAAGACCTGGTATTCCAATAATCGTGCATCCATTGGCGTTGGAAAAGAAATAGCGGTACCAACATGGTTAAACTATGATCTTTGGCAAGGTCCTGCTCCACGCCGTGCATACAAGGATAATCTCATCCATTACAACTGGCATTGGTTCTGGCATTGGGGAACTGGCGAGGCTTTGAACAATGGAACACATATGGTGGACCTTGCAAGGTGGGGGCTTCAAGTGGAATATCCTACCAAGGTGAGTTCATCCGGTGGAAGATTTCGTTATCAAGATGATTGGCAGACACCCGATACGCAAATGATTAGCATTGAATTTGGTAACAAGGGTATGATCTCTTGGGAAGGAAGAAGCTGCAATGGAAAAAACGATGAAGGCACCAGTACAGGCATCACTTTTTATGCAGAAAATGGAAGCATGACTATTGAAAGTGGCAATGCATATAAAATACATGATCTAAAAAACACCCTAATCAAAGAAGTGAAAAATGATCGAGTAATCAGCACCAGCAATCTTGTAGATCCCGCTCAGGAACTGGATGCATTGCATATTCAGAATTTCTTTGATGGTATCAAAAACGGTACAGCCGTCAGATCAGATATTGTCAGTGGCCATCAAAGCACTTTGCTTGTGCAGTTGGGAAATATTGCACAAAGGTCAGGCCATACACTCCATATCAATCCATCCAACGGACATATTTTAAATGACAATGAGGCAATGAAATATTGGAGCAGGGAATATGAAAAAGGATGGGAACCGAAAATTTAATTTTCAATCATAATTGCTATCCGCTTTGGGTCTTATAACTTTTAGCAGATAGCGAATCTAGGACCAATATACTATATGCATTCAAAACGCCTCTATTCTCTCGATGCCCTTCGTGGATTCGACATGATCTGGATTATGGGCGCGGAAGAACTTTTCCACTCCATGGCAAAGATCACGCAGCATCCATTTTGGGAAGGCCTGTCTGCACAATTTGAACATCCCAGATGGAATGGATTTACAGCCTACGATCTAATCTTCCCTTTATTTATTTTTCTAGCAGGGGTATCCACCCCCTACTCAATCGGAAGATCACTTGATGATGGTAAAAGCAAACAAAGCCTATTGTTGCGTGTGATAAAAAGAGGATTGATATTAGTTGTGTTGGGTATGATTTACAATAACGGACTTCAAATTAGACCCATCAATGATTTCAGGTTCATGAGTGTACTTGGCAGAATTGGTATCTCCTATATGCTTGCCAATATCATATACTTGTATGCAAAAGAAAAATTCCACCTCATCTGGTTCTTTGCATTATTGATTGGCTATTGGTTGATCCTAAAACTCAGCTCTGCACCAGGTTTCCCGCTGGGCGACCTTACTGAGCCAGGTAATTTTGCTTCCTATGTTGATAGAACCATCCTTCCCGGTAAATTATCAAGAGGCATTCACGATACAGTAGGTTTTTTCAATAATATCCCTGCCATCAGCACGGCCCTTGCGGGAATCATGACAGGAAATTATTTAAAAAAGGCAAGCACCACTCCTTCAAAAAAAGCAAGAACAATGGCTATAGTAGGTTGGGTTTCGCTGATACTTGCACATATATGGAGCCTTGATTTTCCCTTCAACAAAAATCTTTGGTCTAGTTCATTTGTGTTGGAAACAACTGGATGGAGTCTTATTTTGTTCTCGATTTTTTATTATATCATTGATGTGCGTGGATATCAAAACTGGGCCTTCGTGTTCAAGGTGATTGGCATGAATTCGATTTTGATTTACTTGTCGGGCAAATTTATCAGTTGGGAATATACCACAAAAGGGTTCTTCCAATGGGTGGGTGATCTTGCAGGCAATCCTTACAATGCACTGCTGATGGCTATTTGTGCATTATTGGTAAAATGGGTATTCCTGTATTTGCTATATCAAAACAAAACATTTTTAAAAGTATAAAATTTATCATTTGAAAATACAGATTCATAATACGGCAGCAGCATTGGGGCAATCCGCAGGTGAAGAAGCGGCAATGCTAATAAAAACAGCCATTGAAGAAAAAGGTTTTGCAAATATTATTTTGGCAACCGGCACTAGTCAATTTGCAACATTGGAAAGATTGCTTCAAGACACAGGCATCGACTGGACCAATGTTACCATGTTTCATCTAGATGAATATATAGGCTTGCCGATCACTCACAAAGCCAGTTTCAGGAAATACCTGAAAGAACGTTTTATTGAGAAGCTGCCATCCCTAAAAGCAT
>JBIKOV010000126.1:0-9675 GCA_044357815.1 Ferruginibacter sp.
TAGGTTGTTTTTTGAAAGGGCTAATTTATTTTTTGCCAACTTGGTATAATCTGCTTGCATCTGCTGATCGAGATAGGGGATGGCTTTATCTGCAATTATTTTAATCTTTTGATATTCATTATTTGATAAGGCAGCTAATTTTCGAAGCTGCCCTATGCCAGCTAAAATGTATTGGGTCATATAACGATCTGCAGGGCCACCCTTAAACCAAGCAAAGGCTCCATTTGGATTTTGTATCGCTATGAGTTGTTGAATTGCTTTTTCTGTTTCGCTGGCCATTTGTACACTATCAAAAAGTATCGCGATATTTTTCTTTTGAGCCTTTTCATTTTGCGCATCCATTACCCAGGGGGTTTCCTGCAGCAATACCGATTTCAGTTCCTGATTTTTTTGAAGGTTGGATAGCAATGCACCATTCAATGTATTGGTGGTAGCAGTATCATTAGTCCATTTCGAAAATATTGCTTTGATAGCTGGAATGCTTCGGGTGATATTTTTAGCCAGTGTATTTCCATAATACCTGTTAAAAATTTGTTCTGCACACTCAAATTCCGACTCCATTATATAAGGCAATGCTTGCACGGCATACCAGGAAGGGTTGGAACTAAATTCAACGGTCACAGCCTGGTGTTGAATGGTAGCGCTTTCGCCGCTTTGTAGCAATTTTTTAAATGTAAAATTCTTTTGTGCGGCATTGCGAATATTTAGCGGAAAAGTTTCTGTAACTAAAATGCGATTGGTCAAGATAGGGATGATTGATTCTTCACCATCGGAGAAAGCAACCCCTTGGCTTTCCATAAATTTCGCATCTTCCTTCAGGCTATTTTTTGATTTGTTGAATGTGTCGGTGTAGCTTATCGGATGTTGGATTGGAATGGGCGGATTGGTGGTAGCGGTTATTTGGTAAATCAGGGCGGCATTGAAATTGAATGGAACCTCTATTGGGAATTTTATTGCAGTGCTTTGTCCCGCAGCAACAGTAAAGTATTGTGTAGGGAAAATATTTTTAAACCAGCCATCTACCGATTGGTTGGTGGTGGCATTCAATAATGACAGTTGAGTTGTGCCGGTTAATTCATGGTCACTGAGATTACTAATTTTTGCACTGAACTCCATCCGGTCGCCCGCTCGCATGAATCGGGGTGAATTGGCTTGAACCATTAGTGGTTTTTGCGCAAGTATATTTTTTTCTATATAGCCACTGGAAAGGTCTTTGGTATGAGCAACTGTCATTAGTTTCCATTGGGTAAGTGATTGGGGTAAAGTGAAATGAAAACTGATATTTCCGATACTGTCGGTTAAAAGATTGGGGTAAAAAAAAGCAGTTTCATTAAAATTTTTACGGACATCCATTAATAGATCGATTGGGAGTAGCTGTTTTTTTTCTGTGCTGGCATCATTGATAAACAATTGCGGGGCACCCACTTTTTTTTCGGAAATGGCAGATAAGCCCCTGATTTGAATTCCATTTGTTGATATGGGTGAATGAGATAAATAATCTGGGAGTAGGCGGTCATAAGATTTTGGGATCGGACTTAACAAGGAAACTTCTTTTTTATCCAAGATTTCAAATTGAATGGCACTAAATCCATTTCCATTCCATCCTGTAATATTGCTCAACGTAGGCCAAATATTCAATGGGCTCCAGGAATGTTTTTTAAATTGATCTAGGCTGGCGTCATACATGCTTACGAGGGCTTCTGCAACTGCTTTTTCACCTTGATTGCCAGTGATGGTTGCAGTCCAATTTTCTTTACTACCCGGCAGTAATTTATTCCGAATAGTTTGATATTTAATTTGCAGATCTTTATTTTTCCAGGGAATTATAAAGTTTTCAGTACCCTCATATACCCTGTTGTGTTGAACAAAAATATAATTCAATGCAATGCCACCGCGGTCAATTTCATTTGCAATAATTTTATTTTGATAAGGCTGATCCCTAAAAATGACAGGGTAGGAGATGCTATTGGTGTGATCCATCCTGCTCAAGGATTGGATCATCCATATTTTTGAAAATCCTGTTTTGATTTCATATTTAATTTGCTGTCCGGGAACCACCTCTTTATTTTGCACATTGACCGACAAAGCGCTATTTTTTTCTTTGCTCATTTTGTCGAAAGCCTCGCTTTGTATCAATATAAATTTTTCTGATTCAACGGCTTCTCCAAATTTATCTTTGGCAGTGGCTACTATTTTATACCAACCGGCACTTGGTTTGGTATTGCCCAAGGTCCATTTACCACTGCTATCCGTAATGGCAAATTGATTGATTATTTTTTCTCCCTTGGGCCATTTAGTTATTTGGTCTTCATCTTGATATGCATCAAATGGGAAATAGGAAGTATACGCTTCCTTACTTAATACAAACTGGTCTGGCATAGTCCAGTATCGTTGCCTGAAAATTTTGTCAGGTGCCTGCAGTGGATATAGGGTTAGATTCACAGTTGCCTTTTCAAAAATGCCATTGTAATTACTAGAGTGAATTTTTAAATTTTGCAAATCCTTGACCAATATTTTTTCAGCCAACTCAATGGTAAGTTGTATGCTCTGGTAACCTACTTTAATGGTGGTTTGATCACTGACCGTTTCTCCACTCATGTCGGTGACATCGGCAGTTACTTCATAATTAAAAATAGGCTGATCATTTTTATCGAGGCTTTCATCTGGTAAAGCCGGGAAGCTCATATTGAAATTGCCATTTTCATCCGTGGTGCTTTCGCCATGAGCTATTGCTACGGTTGAAGTAAATTCTCCTGGCGGAAAAATTACAGCGGTACGATTACTGTGCCATGAGATTGGATAATTTGCTTTTCTAGTAACCTTGTATTGAACGGACGCTCCATTGATTGAATTGCCTGCGAAAGCTTTTGCATTACCAATTATTGTTATGCTATCGAATACACGATAGGTTTTTGAAGGCGGCAATACTTGTACAAAAAATGTTGGACGCTTGTATTGTTCTACAAAAAAATAATGTGTGGTGTTAGTAGCCTCATCGAATAAGGAGAACTGTCCATTGAGCAGATTCAATGGCAGTGTGAATGATCCTTGATAGGAACCAAACTCATTGGTTGTTATTTTTAATTCATTTACGACTTGTTGGTTAGCATCTTTTAAAAAAATGGAGGTTTTGAATGAAGGCAAGATCTTTGTTTCATTAGCTTGGGTGCTTTTTTGCAAAACAATCCCTTTAAAATAAATGGTTTGTCCTGGGCGATAGATAGATCGATCGGTGAATAGAAAGCTTGCCGGTTTTAGCTGCTGATCGAAATCGTTGAAATAATTGTTGTAATTATTTTCATCCAAAAAAAGTTCGTCCTGCTTATTTTTCAATTGAAATAGAAAACTGCGGTATGTTTTTGAAGGCGTTAATTTAAAATATCCGTTTTCATCGGTTATATATTCTTCTGCCTTTTTTTCTTCAGTCTGATGGTTAGTGGAGTTATAGCTGGTTTCCCATACCTGAGCCATTGTATTGGGCAGTGGGCGCCCAGTTTCACGATCCAATACATGGTAGTCATTGTTATTATGTACGAGGCTGAGATTGCTGCAATAAATCCATTGTTGGGAAAGTATATTTTTATTGGTAGTAAAATTTTCATCCAAGCTGGCTACTATACAATACATGCCGATTGGTAATCCATCCACTTTTATTTCGGTGGAATGCACTTGGTAATCTTGTAAATCGGGTAGTGTAACATTCCAATTTTTTAAAGGGGACAGGGAAACGATTGATTCCCAAAATTTGGGATCTTGCTGGGTCCCTATTTTTTTTATTTCACTCCTGGTGATAGGAATTATTTTAAAATAAATATTTTTTGCATTTTTATATTTTACCAATATTCTAAAAGGAATGTTGGGTAAGTTTACTTTTTCTGTTTCTAGTTGTACCGATGGTTTCAAGATTTGCATCAATAAATTTTGACAATGAATAGCTCCTTCAGTGTCTGGGAATTTCACAATAGCCTCATCGCAGATCTCTTTGGCCATTTTTATTTCAGTTTGATTGGTAATCCTGGTCAATGGTTTAAAATCAGTTCCTTTTTCAAAATGAGCTTGGGCGTTTAGGTACATTGCCTGCGCAATTCCTGGATTTTTTTCATATTGTGCCGATATTTTTTTTAGTGCTTCCTCATATAATGTAAATTTATTTTGATTTTCTGCGTAATGGTAAATGAAATTTAATCGGATCAGATCTGCATCCAATTGTGCATTTTGGTTGCTATCTTTTAAATGAAATAAAAGCAACTGCTGAAGCAGTTCGATTGCCTTAAATTTTAAAGAAGCACTGTCTCGGGTAGTAAACTGGGTCTTTGCAAATTCTTCTGCAGGCGCAAATGCCTTTGGGTCTGCAATCGTAAAATAATGAGCTGGTTGGATGAGTTCTTGTTCATCATTTGTAAAATACTCCAATGCTCTATGTGCTAAAAAATCAAAAAGGGTTGGGCGAAGTTGCCGGGTATTTTGTCCTTTTATAATACTGGGTTCAAATTTCTGAAGCGATGTTTTTTTAAGTTGCTGCGAGTTGGCCAATGAGTTTTTGTACAAATTTGAAATGGTCGAATGCAATTTGTACAGACTCCAGGTACGGATATTTTTATTTTTGTCATCTGCTGTTCTAGTCCTATTGTAAAAAAGAGTTCGATTTTGTTGAAGATATTGCCAAAGCATTTCAGCCTGCATGCTTTGTAAAATATTCTTTGCTGGGGTTTTTGCTTTTGCAAGTAAGCTGTCTACATAAAAAATTGCCTGCTCCCTGCTGTCTTCTTCTCGTTCATTGTGATACTTAATGAGGTAGATGCAGCATTTAATTTGTTGTGCTTCGTTGTTTTCCTGTAAAGCCAAATGGTAGATGGCTTTTACGGCTAGGTTGGCAGTTTGAGTAAGTCCTTTTTTTTCGAGTGCGCCTACTTTTTCCCAGTGCGGTGAATAGTTGATTGCTGTTTGAGCTATAGTAGATTTGGTAATGGACATCACGATAAAAAGGATGAACCATAATTTTTTAAAAAACATTGTCAATAGCGTTTCTTTACAAGATACAATTTGTTGAATTATAATGATAGGTTAGCTGGAAATACAGTTGCATACAATAAATAACCCCCGACAGCTGCCGAGGGTTATTGATTGTATGAAATAAGTTGGGTAATTATTTTTTTAATGCCTCAGCCATTGTTTTACCAATATCTGCCGGACTTGCCGCCACAAGAATGCCACAGGCAGCCATGATTTTCATTTTGGCCGCAGCGGTATCATCTTCTCCACCAACAATTGCACCTGCATGTCCCATTCTACGACCCGGAGGAGCAGTTTGTCCAGCAATAAAACCAACTACAGGTTTTTTGTTGCCGGTAGATTGAATATAATATGCTGCCTCAGCTTCCATTCCACCACCAATTTCACCAATCATTACAATGGCATCTGTTTCTGGATCATTCATAAATAATTCAACGGCTTCTTTTGTAGTAGTTCCTATAATCGGATCTCCGCCAATACCGATTGCAGTGGAAATGCCCAATCCCGCTTTGGCTACTTGGTCGGCAGCTTCGTAGGTGAGGGTTCCACTTTTTGACACAATCCCAACACGTCCTTTAACGAAAATAAAGCCCGGCATAATTCCTACTTTACACTCGTCGGCTGTAATAATTCCTGGGCAATTGGGGCCTATCAGGCGGGTATTTTTGTCAATTAAATAATTTTTTACTTTCACCATATCCTGAACAGGAATTCCTTCGGTAATGCATATTACCAAGGCAATACCAGCATCTGCAGCTTCCATAATTGCATCGGCAGCAAAGGCGGGTGGAACAAAAATAATGCTTACATCAGCACCGGTTGAATGAACCGCATCTGCCACCGTATTAAATACAGGTTTATCCAAATGGCTGGTTCCACCTTTTCCGGGAGTAACACCGCCTACCAGCTTGGTTCCGTATTCAATCATTTGTGTAGCGTGAAAAGTACCTTCAGTACCGGTAAAACCCTGAACAATAACTTTGGAGTTTTTATTGACTAAAACTGACATTGAATAATAATTTGTAGTGAAATGTAAAATTTGGGCAAAGATAAGGGATTGAGAAAAGTGAATAGACTAATTTGCTAATTTGTCTCCATTTTTTAGTATTTCTTCCATATTCCGGTCATCTGATATGATTCCTTTTGCCTGTAGCATGCGCATATCCTTGGCATCTTGTAGAAAATTGGAGGCGAAAATAAATTCATTCAGTCGCTCATTTTTTGAAAAGATAATTTCTTCATTGGTGCCAGTCCATTCTTTTTGGCCATTGTACATGTATAAAATATTTTCACCAATTTCCATTACACTATTCATGTCATGCGTATTGATTACAGTAGTTATATTGAATTCTTTTGTAATATCAAAAATAAGTTTATCAATCACTAGACTGGTCTGTGGATCTAAACCCGAGTTAGGTTCGTCGCAAAACAAATATTTAGGATTTAATACAATTGCTCTTGCAATACCCACCCTTTTTTTCATTCCTCCACTTAATTCGGAAGGGAATTTATTATTCGAATCTTCTAGGTTTACTCTGGCAAGTACTTCATTCACCTTTGTTTTTTTTTCTCCATGGGTCAACTTTGAAAACATGTCTAGTGGAAACATAACATTCTGTTCCACCGTCATGCTGTCAAATAATGCAGATCCTTGAAAAAGCATTCCTATTTGCTGCCGTAACTCCTTTCTGGATTGGGTTTTCATTTCTGTAAAACTGATTCCATCATAGAAAATGTGGCCGCTATCTGGCTCAAATAAACCTACCAAGCATTTTTGTAAAACTGTTTTGCCGCTGCCACTTGTACCAATAATCAGATTGCATTTGCCTGTCTGCATTACGTGACTGACATCTGTGAGTACTACATTTTCACCAAACTGTTTACCAATATTTTTAAATTCGATCATATCGTTTTCTTGTAAACTTAGTGGGTTAGTAAAAGCTGGGTTAATACATAATCAGCAAATAATAGCATGATACAACTTACCACCACGCTTTTGGTACTGCTACGGCCAATTTCCAATGCCCCTCCTTTAACATAGTAACCATAATAAGATGGAATACTACTAATGATAAAGGCAAAGGTGTATGACTTAATCAATGCAAAAGTTACATTGTAAGGAATGAATTTTGATAATAATCCCCGGTCAAATGTATCGGCCGATAATATACCGGATGCAACACCGGCTAGCCGTCCACCCCAAATGCCTAGTACCATCGAAATAATTACTAGCAGTGGAATGGTAACCATAGCTGCAGCAATTTTGGGTAATATTAAATAAGACTTGGTATTGATTCCCATTATTTCTAAAGCATCAATTTGTTCACTCACTCTCATATTGCCCAGTTCACTGGCGATTTTACTGCCAATTACTCCTGCCAGCACAATACAAACTAAGGTGGGTGAAAACTCTAGGATTACGGTATCTCTTACAATTTGTGCAATCGTTTCAGTTGGTATAAGAGGACTTACTAACTGGTAGGCAGTTTGTACTGCACTTACTGCGCCAATAAAAACAGAAATGATGGAAACGATTCCCAAAGAGCCAATGCCGATATCCACGCATTGGCGCATGAATTCTTTCCAATACATTTTAGTGTTTTCCGGCTTGGTAAACATCCCCCTGAGCATGATCAGGTATCGACCAAAATGTGTAAAAAAATCCATGTTACAAATTTATTGAAATTAAAGAGTTGTTAGGTTGATTATTTTATAACTTTCTATAACGAGCATTTAGGCCTTTATTACAGTAGCATTGCTATTATTTTCTATCTGAAATCAATAATTCTTTCAGATGTTGGTACATTAGTTGTGGCATCGTAGTACATTTTAAGAAAGCCGGATTATTATCGTAATGCAGCGATAGTTCGGCAGCAAGTTGCTTGATTTTAGGCTCTGTTGACAGTTGGTCATCTGCAGCGGCTACCCTCAAATCTCTAAGCCGTTGCCGTTCAGATTTGATACGGCGAATAATATGCGACCGTTCTTCTTGTTGATATTGCTTAATTACTTCATTGTTGAGGTGTGTCTTCACCAATTCAACAAAAACATGGTTTTCTTTAAAAAATTGTGGCAGATAATTATTTTTATTTCCTTCGTACGACTGCTGGTCAAAATCAATCGATCGGATCTTAAATTGTACGTCGTCAAAATCTTGGGTGATGTCAAAGATGAAATTGTAGCTACGCATATCTCCTAACAATCGTATAAAACATCTTTCATTAAATTTCACAAACTCCTTGGCAATTCTGATCGGGTTAAATTCGGGTCTTTGCAAATATTGGGAAATGAACATATCGCCCGGTACACCGGAAATATGCTCTTCCACAATGGAGTTACCATCAATTAAAAAATTCAAAAAATTAGGAGACAATAAATGCTCTAGTTCCATTCCAAAGATGCGAGAAGAATCAGCTACTTTGATGTAGAAATAGTCATACACTTCATTGTAGTTGTTTACAATTTTAATTCTGAAGGGTTTTGAATTGCCAAAGAGACAATAGTCAATCCTTTCAATATATAGATGTTCTTCGGCTTGGGTATGTCCGCTAGATTTAAGAATGGAATAAGTTCTTTTGAGTGATGCATGTATTTCATCTGTTAAGGAGGGATTGTAAAAAACAGATTCCCAAAAAGTGTCTTTACCAGCATTATCAAAAACAGGTATGCTAAAATTATAGTGCTTGAGTGTGTCGTAGGAAACAGGTAAAGGGATTTCTCTGCCATAGCGCTTCAGGTATTTTCTGAAGGGTTTGCTGATGGCAAAAGAAATTTTCTTTTTGCTGACCTGGTTATTGTTGTCCATAGATTGGTTAAACATTACTTTGCTACTTAAAATTGTTGGATGCTACAGCTCCTTCGATTTGTTTTTAAATTTATTCCAAAATTTACTTGCTTTGATAGCTGATTTTGTATCTGTTTTGCTTTTCATTTGAGCATCTACCACTGCTATCAGCACCATATGAAAAATGGACCGGATTGAACTTCCTAGTTGAAGTACATGAACGGGTTTCTTTAATCCCAATAAAATAGGTCCGATTGAATCGGCACCACCCACTTCTTGTAATAAATTATAGGCTATGTTACCCGCAGCAAGGTTAGGAAAAATAAGTGTATTCACTTCTCCATTCAGTAATTCTGTGAATGGATAACTTTCTTTTAGAATTTCTTTGTTAAAAGCCAGGATTCCCTGTACCTCACCATCACAGATTAAAGTAGGATCCTTCGCCTTTACTATTTCCCTCGCTTTTCGAACTAGGTTTGCTTCCGGCGAATCGCTGCTTCCAAAATTGGAATAGGAGAGCATTGCAATTCGAGGAACTATATTAAATTGTTTTACTTCTTTGGCGGTAAGTAAAGTAATCTCTGCCAACTCTTCTGCAGTAGGATTAAAATTGATAGTAGTATCTGCTAAAAATAGTGGCCCGCGCTTTGTTAATAGGATGTACATCCCTGCTATTTTTTTCACGCCTTCTTCTGTACCGATGGTTTGAATGGCAGGTCGTATTGTATCGGGATAATTTCTGGTTAGTCCACTGATCATACAATCTGCTTCTCCATTTTCTACTAGCATGCATCCAAAATAGTTGCGGTATTTCATCAGCTTATTGGCTTCGTGCCAATTGACACCTTTGCGTTGCCGCTTGGCATAAAAAATGTCTG
>JBIKOV010000127.1:0-9620 GCA_044357815.1 Ferruginibacter sp.
CCCTAAGCTATGACTATGGGCGGATTATCAATCAACAGCAATTTGACCGGCTTGCTGCATACTTGAAGCAAGGAAATATTTTAGTAGGAGGAAATGTCAATCGCGAGCAATTATATATTGAGCCAACAATAATGGACCAGGTGTCGCTCACATCCCCCATAATGAATGAAGAAATATTTGGACCGATATTGCCTATCCTCAGTTTTTCCAACCGAGCCGAAGCAAAAGCCATCATTGCACAACATAAAAACCCCCTGGCATTCTACGTCTTTACATCCGATAGTAAAAAAGAAGCGGCATGGATTGATGAAATTCCTTTTGGTGGAGGTTGTGTAAACAATGCAGCCCTCCATTTAACCAACCACCAATTGCCCTTTGGAGGACGCGGATTGAGTGGAAGCGGAAAGTACCATGGAAAGTTTTCATTCGAAACATTCAGCCACCAAAAAGCAGTCATGAAAACACCTACCTGGCTCGATCCAGCAGTGAAATACCCCCCTTTCAAAGGGAAATTAAAATTATTTCAATGGATCATAAAATAGTTACCCAATGCTTTTAAAAAACAAACACAATTGGCTAAAATGGACGAGTGCATTTTTAATACTCCTGCTGCTAGGTTGCACCGTACATATTTTCAAAGCAAATAAAAATTCAAATAATATGACCACCCGCCAAAAAATATTAAAGTCAGCCTACCCAGCAATGATGTGGTTTACCAAACTAACTGGTGTTAACTCGAAATATATTTCAAATAATGGTGCTTCCCCTTCGGAACCATTCTATAATTTACCTGCTGTATTGAATGATGGCAGTACATTCAACTTAAATCAATACAAAGGAAAAAAGATATTGCTAGTCAATACTGCCTCCGATTGTGGCTATACCGGCCAGTACGAGCAGTTAGAAATGCTATACCAACAACACCCAGATAAACTGGTAATCCTTGGGTTTCCAGCAAATGATTTTAAGGGGCAGGAAAAGGGGACCGATATTGCCATTGCCGCTTTTTGTAAATTGAATTACGGTGTCAGTTTTCCACTTTTTAAAAAAAGTAAGGTAATCTTTGGGACTGATCAGAATGAAATTTTTAAATGGCTATCGCACAAAGAAAAAAATGGATGGAACGAACAGGCTCCATCCTGGAATTTTTGTAAATACCTAGTAGACGAGCAAGGGCGACTAACACACTTTTTTGCCTCTTCTGTAGAACCAATGAGCAGTGAGGTATTGCAAGCTATTAATCAATAACGCAATTGCGGATGAATGGAAATAAAAAATCCTCCAGTCTTAATGAGTCGGTATTTTTTTTCTACTAATCTTAATGAGGCAACCTTTCTCTAAAATAGCCATAAACCCAGGTACCTGCTACAGCACTTGACAACACCACCAATACTACCAATGCGCCAGTTCCTATTTGAGCAAATAAAGGTCCGGGGCATGCGCCGGTTAATGCCCACCCCATACCAAAAAGCAATCCGCCGTAAACCTGTCCTTTATTAAATTTTTTTGGGTGAAAAGCAATCGCTTCGCCATGAATTGTTTTAATAGAAAACTTTTTTATCAGCCAAACGGAGATCATTCCCACCACCACAGCGGTGCCAATTACCCCAAACATATGAAAGCTTTGCAGCCGAAACATTTCCTGGATTCTGAACCAGGATATGATCTCCGCTTTTACAAAAACAACTCCAAATAGGATTCCGATAAATAAGTATTTAAAATTATACCACCATGGGTGTTGCTCTTGTGAATCGTTGATGCACATTACATCTTGTGAGCGGATTTCAAAATCCATATCATCGTTGATTAAATCAGCCAACGGCGCTTTTGAGCTTATTTCAGGGATTATTTTTTCTTGAGACATACTAAAATATTTTTGAACTGCTTGAATTACAAACGCAGAATGAAGGGTAAAATTAGGTTCGCCATAATGAAACCGCCTGCCATGAAACAACAGGTTGCAATGAAGGAAGGGAGTTGTAAATTACTTAAGCCCATAATAGAATGCCCGCTGGTACAGCCCCCTGCATAACGGGTGCCAAATCCCACCAAAAAACCACCGGCAACCATCATGATCAATCCACGTAAAGTAAATAAACTTTCAAAAGAAAAAAGTTGCTTTGGCACCGAGCCGCTAAAATCGGTTATGCCATAGCCAGCCAATTCTCTGGAAAGATGTTGGTTGACCACTATCGGCGCATCATTTGTTAATAATTGTGCGGCAATCAATGCTCCTATCATCACCCCTCCTACAAAAAAGAAATTCCATATTTCCTTTTTCCAATTGTATTTAAAGTAGGGGATATTTGCCGGAAAACAGGCGGCGCAGATATGGCGCATATTGGATGATATTCCAAAATGCTTGTTGCCCAAAATCAACAATGCGGGCACAATTAAACCAATGATAATACCTGCCGCATACCAAGTCCAGGGTTGTCGTAAAAATTCCATCATACAATTAATTTTTTATTGCTTAGTTGATCGGTAAGTTACAAGTTAAGGAAAGCATTTTGTAAAATTGCCGAAAAAAATTAATTGCAGCATTTCTAAAATCAGCTATTAGCGCAAGAACGTTTCCTTTGTAATGATATAAATTCCCATTATCAATACAAACCACCCAAAACCTTTCTTTAAAATTTCGCCTTCCACTTTTTTTGATAATTGACTGCCTATCAAAATCCCTGCAATGGCAATAAGAGTCACCCTCAGTAATAATTGCCACTCAATCAAAAAATGCCCTAGATCCCCTGTAAATCCAATCAAAGAATTAAGTGCAATAATCAGCAAAGAAGTACCCACTGCTTCTTTCATGGGCAGTCCCAATACCACAACCAAAGTTGGTATGAGCAAGAAGCCTCCTCCTGCACCCAGTAATCCGGTTATAAACCCAATGGTAATGCCGTAGAGAAAAAGGCTGGAGAAGTTATTTTTTTTGGGAGAAGGTTTTTGATCAGTTGGCTTTCGTTTGGTCACAATCATTGAAAATGCAGCCATTATCATAAGTAGGGAAAATAGCAACATCGTAAATATCGGCTCTGTGATGGTAAAGCCAGCAATAGTTACAGTGATTCCTTTGATGGTCGGAATAAGCAACTTTCTTGTAAAGAAAACAGTGATGATAGATGAAACCCCAAACAATAGCGCCGTTTTTACATTCACCAACCCTTTTCTATAATTAGTAGCCGCCCCAAAAAGACTGGTAACCCCAACTACAAATAATGAATAGGAAGTCGCTAGCAAAGGCTGAACACCAAATAGGTATACCATTACCGGAACCGTCAGGATGGAGCCTCCTCCCCCTATCAATCCGAGCGAAATCCCAATAATCAGCGAGGCGATATAACCGGCAATTTCCAATATGTTTTTATTTTACTGCAAATATCAGTAGGTTACCGATCATCTTGGACAATTAATTGCAAAAAATAAATTTATTTACACTGCAGGCGAGAAGAAGGTTGAAATTATTGATAAACTGTCATTCGATGGCATAAATACTTACTCAGGCTTTCCATTTACCTGATTTGATTATTTTCTTTTTTCTTTTGATAATATCACGTAATAAAAAAACGAACACCGCTTGATAAGGGTGCTGACAATGAGCAAGTATTAGCTGGTCATCCCTTATTTTTTTCGATGCATTTTCAAATAACCGGTTTCCATTATGGGTGTGAATTTGCACGCTCAAATAATGAATGGCATCCGCTTCTACAATCAACAAAGCCACTGTCTTTACCGCTGACAGATCATCCAAACCGGGTAAAACAATAGAAAAATCAAGTAAAGGGTGATTTACCCTAAACTGTTGTTCCAGTTTTTCTTTTAACTCTTGCAGGTCATTTTTAATGTCTTCTATGATATTCTCTATTTTCATTGGCTGGCATTTATTTTTCCTTACAAGGGGAATGATTTTATACAAAATACCCTCACGG
Source organism: Ferruginibacter sp. (assembly GCA_044357815.1). Lineage (GTDB taxonomy): Bacteria > Bacteroidota > Bacteroidia > Chitinophagales > Chitinophagaceae > Ferruginibacter. The sequence goes on from JBIKOV010000127.1 coordinate 3,930, forward strand.
AAAAAATAGCTATTGGTTGTTCATTGATCTTAGATACCGCCGTCTTAATAATAACGTGCATCAATTCTTTGTATTGTAAACAAAAATAAAAAAATGCGTTCGGTGCTACCTAAGGGTAAGCAAGAACACGCTTCAAAAAGGCAAGTGAATTTGATTTATTTACTTACTATGCAACCTGATTATTCAAACCAAAAGCAGCTAACCCAAATGGGGATTATAGTTAATTGGTAAATAAGGCGTTTGGTAATTTTATACAATATTCATATTATACAATCCAATAAAATAGGAACAATCAGCTAAATCTTTGTAGAAGATATTCCACAAATAAAAAATTGTTGGTTTTTTGCCGGGGAAATTGAATTCTAAAGCCGGTTGTTCAATACTGAATACCCTCCCTAAAATGCAAAGGGCTTGAATTTGAAGGGAATTTCTGCATATTTTTACACCATTAAACCAATTAGCGTAAAAGCTGCAACGATGAATCCGAACATAAACCACCTTTATCAACTGAGCAATCAGCTCCAGAGAAGGGTGATAGGATTAATGAGTGGCACATCTGTAGATGGACTGGATGTGGTTCTCTGTGTTTGCCATGGATCTGGAATGGATACCAAAATTGAAATACTCCATTTTGAAACGGTAGCTTACCAAGATGATTATCGGAGGGAAATTCAATCAGTTTTTTCAAAACGGGAAGTCGATCTGCAAAAACTTTGCCTACTCAATGGATGGGTAGCCGAACAACATGCCAATATGGTCAATACCTGTTTAAAAAAATGGAAAGTGGATGCTGCCTCTATCGACCTAATTGCTAGTCATGGGCAAACAATTTATCATGCACCCAAACACTTGCATAAATTGGATAACTTTTCTAATGCCACTTTACAAATTGGCGATGGGGATCACCTAGCTGTAAAAACAGGCATTATTACCATCAGCGATTTCAGACAAAAACATATTGCCGCAGGAGGTGAAGGTGCTCCCCTAGCCCTTTACGGCGACTACCTATTGTTTAGCAAAAAAGGAGAAAACCGGATCCTGTTAAATATTGGCGGTATTGCCAACTTCACAAGGCTGCCGGGAAATTTAGTTGGAAGCGAAGTAGTAAGCACAGATACCGGACCTGGAAACACACTGATGGATGCTTATATGCAACAGAATTTTACAGGGAAATATTATGATGATCAATCTGCGTTAGCTACTGCCGGAAAAGTCAATGAGCTCCTTCTGGCAGGCTTGAAAAAAAATGAATTTTTCAATAATGGCTTTCCTAAAACAACCGGTCCGGAATTATTCAACCTTGCTTACCTTGACAAAGCTATAAAAGAAGCAGGCATTGCTTTTATTTCGCATGAGGACATGATGGCTACCCTTAACCGATTTTCAGCAGATACAATTGTGTTGGCGATAAAAGCTTGTACCGAAGGCTGGAAGGATACAGTAGTATATACTAGTGGGGGCGGAATACACAATCCTTTGTTGATGAAAAATATTCAGGAAAAGCTACCAGGCTATACTTTTTCAGATACAGCAATTTTAGGAATCAATCCCGATGCAAAAGAGGCCGTACTTTTTGCAGTACTAGCAAATGAAGCCGTTGCTGGAGCTGCGATAAAAATAGGGAATGCGAGCAGCGATAGACCATTTGTTAGCATGGGAAAAATAAGTTTTCCGAATTAAAAATTGACTGAATACTTTTTAATGTCAATGAGGGGCTTGACTATTGGTTTCTTTACCAATTTATAAAAAGTATACATTACAAAAAGATAGTGCCGCAGTTTTGAATCGAAATATTCGAAGTAACCTTTTCAATTATGAATCAAATAAATAATACAGAATCTCCCTCTCATTACGAAGATTTGGAAAACAAATCAGTGTTGGAGTTGATTACTGGTATGAATAAGGAAGATGCAATTATTGCGCAGGTAGTGAAATCCGCTTTGCCACAAATTGAAAAATTGATTACTGCTGCACTCTCAAAAATGCAGGCGGGTGGGCGACTTTTTTATATAGGGTCCGGTACTAGTGGCCGTTTGGGCATATTAGATGCTTCTGAAATTCCACCTACCTATGGAGTGGACGACGGGATGGTAATAGGCATCATTGCAGGTGGAGATCATGCGATAAGAAAAGCAGTTGAATTCGCAGAGGATGATACCAGCCAAGCTTGGATAGATCTAAGTAAATTCAAAATCAATACCAAAGATTTTTTAATTGGCATTGCAGCCTCTGGCGAAACACCTTATGTATTGGGAGGTATTACCATTGCCAAACAAAAAGGAATTGCCACCGGATGCATTGTTTGCAATCAGCACACCAGTATCGCCAAGGAGGCGGATTACCCGATTGAACTTTTAACTGGGCCAGAATTTGTTACTGGAAGCACCCGAATGAAAGCAGGTACTGCACAAAAAATGACACTCAACATGATTTCGACTTCCCTCATGATTCAACTAGGAAAAGTGAAGGGAAATAAGATGATGGAGATGCAACTTTCTAATAAAAAATTATGGAATAGGGCTACCGATATTTTGATGCAGGAATTGGGTATTTCCAATGAAGATGCTTCAGTATTATTAAAAAAACATCGAAGTATTAAACAATCTATCCATGCTTTTTTAACAAACAAATAATAGGCAACAAAAAACTTTGTCCTTTTATGAAAATTTTATTAGGATAATTCATTGTTGCCAATACAATCCTATTGGGCGATTACTTATCTTCGCCATTATTAAAATGATCTTTCTTGTAATTCAATTCTACTTCCTATTTTAAACCGATATGATAAACAAAACTTTTTTGCTGGTACTTCTTTTCACGGGAGCTTTTAGAGTGGCATGTGCGCAGGAAAACACTTTACAACAAAGTATGAAAAGAGGAGAGTCGTTGTATTCAACCAATTGCTCCAGTTGCCATATGCCTACAGGTGAGGGACTGGGAGGTGCATTTCCGCCATTGGCCCTATCCAATTGGTTGAAAAATCAAAAAAAAATTATCGGTGTTGTATTAAAAGGATTGGAAGGTGAAGTTACTATCAACGACGAAGTGTATAATGCTGTAATGCCTCCATTAAATCACCTGACAGATCGGGAAATTTCCGATGTGTTAAATTTTGTATCCAATAGCTGGGGAAATAAGCAACCCTTAATAACGCCTGAACATGTAAAAGCAGAGCGGAAATAAGAATGGGGTAAATTCCAGATTCAAGAAAATTTACCCCATTTCATTTTTTATCTACCTTCTATTTTCACCCCTATTGCTATACCTCAGATAGCTTAAACGGTAATTTTCGAATACGCTTTCCCGTTAAATTAAAGATGGCATTACACAATGCTGGAGCAAACGGTGGTAGCGCTGGTTCACCCACGCCACCTGCATTCTCTTGATTATCGATGATATGAACCTCAATCGCAGGAATTTCATTGATCCGAGGCATTGGATAGGTATTGAAATTTTTCTCTACTGCTTTACCATCTTCAAAATGTGTTTCATGAATGGTTGCAGCTCCTAATGCCATTACAATACTTCCTTCTATCTGTGCCTGTATAATATCCGGATTTACATACCACCCGCAATCCATCACTGCGATCACTTTATCAATGATGATTTTTCCTTCTGCATTTTTGGAAACCTTTACCGCTTCTCCTACAATGGTTTTAAAACACTCTGTAATAGCGATACCCCATCCATCATTTTTGGAACGCTTTTTCCAGTTGGTCATTTTTTCCAGTTGATCCAGTACAACCTGATAACGTTTGCCAGCAAGATGGCTCCTTCTAAAATCAAGCGGATCCTTTTTGGCAGCATGCGCCATTTCATCGATAAAACTTTCAAAAGCAAATCCATTGGTAGATGAATATACCGAGCGCCACCACATCACTGGAATAGGCGATTCAGTGGGTATATCTGCAAAACGATAATTTGGAATAGATTCAAAGTAGGCATCAGCAAACCCTTCAGAAGTGCTGCCATTAAATTTTGTTTTGTCGGCCCCTACCGTTTGCTGGTCCAAATTTTGAGCAGCCATTTTTACCTGGAAAGATTCAATGGCTCCGTTCTGAATACTTCCCTTGCATCCATATACTGCACCTGGTCTGAAAGGACCCTGCGTCATATCATCCTCTCTTGTCCAAACCACCTGCACTGGTGCCTTCATTTCTTTTGAAATCAACACTGCTTCAAATGTATAATCCGTAAAAGCCTTTCGACCAAATCCGCCACCCAAAAAAGTCATATTGACGGTAACATTTTCGATCGGTATTTTTAGCCGCTGGCTAATATCCGATTGCACCCAATCGGGCCCCTGTATTGGCCCCCACACTTCGCAATGATCACCTTGCACATGGGCAATGCAATTCAATGGTTCCATACAGCTGTGAGATTCATAAGGAGTCTCATACACCAGATCTAATTGGTTAGCCGAGTTTTGAAAATGCGCATCAAAGTTTCCACCCTTGCGCTGCGTAAGACCCGGTTTATTTAAATCCTCCCGCATCCTACCATATAATTTTTCAGTACTAAGGTGTTCAAACCCTTCGTCATCCCACTCAATTTTCAATAATTTTCTTGCTTGCATAGCCGTCCAAAGTGAATCGGCAACTACCGCTACTCCTTCACGTGTAAAACCAAATACAGGCATAGCTACCTTTACAACCTGCTTCACACCTGTCATTGCTTTTGCTGCAGAATCATCCAAACTTTTTATCTTTCCCTGAAACCTTGGATTTCTTTCCACTACCGCATAGAGCATGCCCGGAATTTTTTTATCCAATCCAAATATTGCCTTTCCATTGGTTTTTAGCGGTATATCCTGCCTTTGCAACGGCTTTCCAATCAATTTATACTCTTTTCTTTCCTTTAAAACTACTTGTTTTGGAATTGGCAATTTTGCTGCTGCCGCTACCAATGCCCCATACCCTAATTTTTTTCCAGAAGGGCGATGAATTACCATTCCCAATGCTGCATAACATTCAGTTGGAGCAACATTCCAGTTCTTAGCCGCCGCAGCTATTAACATTTCGCGTGCAGCAGCTCCAGTCTGCAACAAGGCTTTGTATGACCCTCGTACGGTAGAACTACCTCCTGTAATCTGGCTGCCATATTTTTTGTTATTGCCTGGAGCAAATGTAATTTTCACCTTATCAAGATCCACTTCCAATTCCTCTGCAATAATCTGTGGCACTGTCTGAAAAGAGCCCTGCCCCATTTCAGAACGGTGATTGAGCAGGGTGACAATGCCAGCCGCATCTATAGAAATCCAGGCAGAGAGTTCAATACCTTTTTCATCTGCATTTTGTGCAGTTATAATTTCACCAATACCCTTAGACGCGGCAGGGAAATAAAACCCAATGGTAAATGCCATCGAAGACAAAGCGGAAACCGTAACAAACTTTCTGCGGGAAATATTTTTATTAGTGAGACTCATTTTAGTTCATTTATTTTTTTAATACAACAGACATTGATTCACAAGAGCACTTTTTAACAAACGCAACTTACTACTATTGGTTTACAGCTACTGGCTTGGATATCATTTCAGCAGCCGTTTTAATGGCCTTGCGTATGCGAGGATAAGTGCCACATCGGCAAATAAGGCCCTGCATGGCAGTATCAATTTCTTTATCCGTTGGATGCGGGATACGTTTTAGTAAAGCTGCAGCCGCCATCAGGTGGCCACTCTGGCAATAGCCACAT
>JBIKOV010000371.1:0-2637 GCA_044357815.1 Ferruginibacter sp.
TAAAAGCACCACTAGTTAGTTAAATTTATAAAATAAAAATATAAACACATGGAAAAAAATAACAATGAGTCAATAACCAATTTGAATAATTTATTAAATTTCGATACAAGAAAATTCACTAGTTCGGAAATTCAATTAAAAAATCGATTGCCCAATTGGATTAGCAATGCAGGGTCATTAAAACTTAAAACAGTGCTGCAGAAGTATTATGATTATATACTGGATCATTTACAAAAATTGGAAGAGATATTTAAGGAGGAAAAAATTAATTCAATGGCGCTCACTAACCATGTAATGGAGGCTTTTATAAAAGAGGTAGATGAGAAATTATCAAATTGTACGGATGCTGAAATTAGAGACGCTTGTCTATTATCTTGTATCCAAACAATTAACCATTTTAAAATAAGCACTTATGGAACTGCGGCAGCATTTGCGTTGGCGTTAAACAAAGAAAAACAAGCCTCGATATTTCACGAAGCGGAAGTTAGTGAAAAGCAAATTAATGATCGGTTGTCACAATTAGCCGAGTATGAAATCAATATCAAAGCAAAGGCACCTATTAGCCTTCACGAATAGTAGTTTAACATGGAAAGTGATTATCAAAAAGAAGTAAGTATTCCAGCCGGAAAAATTAGTCTTCGAGGTGAACTAGTAATTCCAGCAGGTGCAAAATCAATTGTAATATTTTCACATGGGAGCGGAAGCAGCAGGTTTAGTATGCGAAACAAACAGGTTGCAAATGGCCTTCATTTAAAAAATATCGGCACCCTTTTATTTGACTTATTGACCGAAGCCGAGGATATATATTACCGCAATAGATTTAACATCAATCTACTTACCGAAAGGTTGATAACTGCAACGAGATGGTTGGAAGCTTTACCAAATGCAAAAGATTGTGTATTCGGATATTTTGGCGCTAGTACTGGTGCGGCATCAGCTTTAAAAGCGGCAGCTAGCTTACAAGAAATTAGGGCGGTAGTTTCACGCGGAGGGAGACCTGACCTTGCAATAGAGGAATTACCCAAAGTAAAATCACCTACATTACTGATTGTTGGAAGCCTGGATGCAGAAGTGATTCAATTAAATGAAGATGCATTTGCTCAACTTAAATGTGAAAAAAAATTAACTGTTGTTGAAGGCGCTACCCATCTATTTGAAGAGTTAGGGAAAATGGAAATTGTTTCAGAATTGGCAGCAAATTGGTTTGTAAATCATTTAACATCGGTTGAAGTTTGAATAGTCCCAATTGCATTAAACTGTAATCATGTAAAAAAAGCATCCTAAATAAATAGGTTGATTTTACAGAAAAACATTACCTGTATTAATTCAATGTAGAAGTATTGAATTTTAAAAATAATTAAAAAAGTGAATATCTATAGTGATCGGTTGTTAAGTAATTAATGTAATATAAAATGTTTAGAGACAGATTAGATGCGGGCAGGCAACTTGCAGTTAAATTGATACAATATAAAAATGAACCAGGAGTGATATTGGCAATACCACGTGGAGGTGTGCCAGTTGCTTTTGAGCTGGCCAAAGAATTTAAAATGCCTTTAGAATTGGTGCTCACCAAAAAAATAGGCCACCCCGGCAATAAGGAGTATGCAATAGGAGCGGCAAGTTTGTATGATTATTTTATAGTCCCTCACGAAAATGTTACTACGCAATACATAGAAGAAGAATTAGTGAATATTCGAATCCGACTGAATGAAATGAGTCGAAAATTTATTAAAGGTAAATTGCCTATACAGTTAAAGGGGAAAACTATCATTATTGTAGATGATGGGATTGCGACAGGAAATACGCTAATGGGTACTGTAAATCTTTTAAAAAAGAGTAATCCTAAAAAAATAGTGATTGCTGTGCCGGTAGCTTCAAAAACCGCTTTTTATAAACTCTCCAAAGAGGTTGATGAAATTGTAGCGTTACTGATTCCGGAAATATTTCATGGAGTAGGGGAATTTTATGAGGATTTTCAACAAGTAACTGACGAAGAAGTGAATGAATTGTTAGACAAAATAAATGATTTGGAAATAGTAAAGTTAATATAATAGATTAAATATCGAACTGTTTAAAATAGTATTCGCTTCAAAATCTATAACAAGTAACTTGATAAATTTTTTACCTCTCTTATAATTGTAACCTACTGATTAGAATCAATAACAATATTGATTTGACTCATTGAAGAATGAATTAATTATAAGTTACTTTAAGCTATAATTAAATAGTGGAAATTAAATTTATTAACAATTAAATTGTGAAAAATGAAAAGTGATATTCAAATTCAAAAAGATGTGATGGAACAGCTAAAATGGGAACCCTTTTTAAATGCATCAGAAATAGGGGTGGCTGTAAAAAATGGAATCGTTACCCTTTCGGGGCAAGTTGACTCTTACTCGAAGAAGCTTACAGCTGAGAATGCTACTAAAAAGATTGCCGGTGTAAAAGCAATTGCAGAAGAAATTCAAATTGGCGTTTCCCCTGCTTATAAGAAAACCGATACAGAAATAGCTGAAGCAATTTTGAATGCACTAAGATGGCATACTGCTGTTCAAGAAGAAAAAATTAAAGTGAAAGTCGAAAATGGCAATGTTCGACTAGAGGGAGAAGTAGAATGGGAGTACCAAAGAAACAATG
>JBIKOV010000372.1:0-2635 GCA_044357815.1 Ferruginibacter sp.
ATCGATTACGCTTGACATTCCATTCCCTGCGTTCCCCGCATAAAACGAATACGGAACTGTTACCAATTGCTCTGGAGCAGTTGAACTAATTGTTCCATTGATATCAAAATCTACTACTAAATAGTATTTTCCAACGCCCCAATTGATTTGGTTGAAGTTTGTAATTGGACCTGCGGTATATAGACCATCACCCATTTTAATAGTGATAAGTCCATTAGCATCCGTAGAAGCGTAATGTTCTTCAAGGTATAATAAATTTCCAAGTTCATCATTGATGTTTACAAACGTTGTAAACGATTGATTGGTCAAAGGCGCATTTGGATTTGCACTATTTACATCATACAATACCTTTTGGTAATTGATGAATTGTGGTGGGATGGTTTGGGTATTAGCTGAGAATGAAAAATAAAGCAAGGCGATGCTAAGCACCTGTCGACAAGACCAAAGGCTGAAAGTCAAATAAAATCTTAGATTTTTCATTTAGGGATATAAATTATATATTAACCATGTTGTTTCAATACAAAATTTTTGACGTCCAACTCGTATTTGGATCGCAGCATCCGCCAGCACCTTGAGTTGCATTAAGTTTCAACTTAACAATTGTACCTGCAGGTAAATTCCAACGTATTGTCCCAGTGGAAAACCAATATTGATTCCAATAAGTAGTGCCTGTTATCATACCATTTGATTGAAAAGGATAGTTATTACCATTAATATAATAGGAACCTGCTGGTAAACTATTATTATTTTGATCCACAAATGAAAGCTGAATTCCAAGAGATCTTCCTGCACCACCTGAACAACATGAATTATTATGATTCAAGGAATAATTCCAAATCTCATTGTTATTTACCATAGAGAAAGTTTGATAAACCACACCTGCATCCATTGCTATTGTTAAATTTTGTAGATTTGGGCTTGTATTCCCTCCATTAACACCTTGTAAACCATTAATGCCATTGCAAATATATTTCGTTTGCGATGAATTAACCTCTCCAGCATCCAGAACACCACTTCCATTCACATCCAAACCTGTTTCAATCTTAGTTCCGCCATTTGCACAATTTGCTCCTACAGGTTCTGTTGTCGTTTTAATTAAAGCATTTAAGCCATTTGTGCCTGCTGGGCCAGTTGTACCCAAAATTCCATTTAGCATCGGGGTGATATAGGTTGTGCCATTTAAATACGTAAATGTCAACGTTCCATTTCCATTATCTGCTATAGATGATATTCCATTTCCTGCGTTCCCAGCATAAAAGGAATAGGGAACTGTTACTAATTGCTCAGGTGCAGTTGAACTAATTGTTCCATTGATGTCAAAATCAATGACTAAAAAATACTTTCCTACATTCCAGTTGATTTGATTAAAGTTTATTATTGTTCCTGCTAGATATATTCCATCTCCAATTCTAATAGTTATTAAACCATTAGCATCCGTCGAAACATAATGTTCTTCTTGATACACCAAATTGCCCAATTCATCATTGATGTTTACAAAGGTCGAAAAAGATTGGTTACTCAATGGTGTATTTGGATTTGCACCATTTACATCATACAATACCGCTTGGTAGTTGATGTAGGGTGGTGGAATGGTTTGGGAGAAACCAGCGAACACAATAAAAAGAAAAGATGTGAATAGTAAGTTTTTCATTTTAATAATAGTATTTTATTCTCATGAAAAATTCAAAAAAGAGCTAATTACATCAAGAATCAATAGAATTGATGTTACATAAAATAGTAGTGCTCTTTAAGCTATTTTTCATTGAATGATGAATTTAATTAAAGCAACTTTACCGGATGTCGAATTTAAATCTAAATAATATACACCAGGTTGAATACCTAAAATAGAAACGGCAAAAGAATCAGGCGTAGAAGAGTGAATCTCTTTTAATTCCCTTCCGTTAATATCAATAATTTTATAAGAAACCAACTCTGAATCACCAAATCCTTTAATCGAAACATTGAAATTACCATCATTTGGGTTTGGAAACAATTGAACGCTAAAATCTGCATTCTCTACTTCATATTGCATTATAGTAGATTGTTGAAACCCTTGGCGAATTAGTAAATTTCCGGATTTTGAAATGGAAACACTTGAAGACTGTCCCCCGGTTTGACTTATAAGAATTCCATTAGAAAGTGTATTTGACCCTACACAATTTATTGAGGATCTTCCTACTACAACCTGCTGTGCATTCATACTTTCTATTACAAGTAGAGAAAGTATGAATGCTATATTTTTCATCATTTTAAAATTTAAAATTAATTTATCACTTCAAAAGTACCTACCTTTTGACCTAAATGAATGAAATATTTTCCTGGTGCAAAATTAATTGTTTCAATTTCTGATTTTCCATTAAAAATAAAACCTTTCGTAATTAATTTACCATCTATTGAATACACACTATAAGCACTGTTTTCAATTAAACTTGTTTCAATTTTTAATAAATTATTAGTTGGATTTGGGTACAAGTTCATAAAATAATTGCCAAGCTCATCAAGCCCAACGCATGGATCAACTGATACAATGATCGCATCTGAGAATGTACATCCATTTAATGTACCAGTCACGGTATAAGTACCTCCAGAAATTATCGAGGTTGTAGCATTCGATGAACCAGTATTCCAAGAATAT
>JBIKOV010000373.1:0-2624 GCA_044357815.1 Ferruginibacter sp.
ACAGTGGCTGTTGGAATATACAATTCAGTAGTATTCAATAATAACTGAAACTCGATTTGTAATATGGCCAAGTCCTGTAAAAGTTGACTTAACTGTATCCTCACCTCACCCAATTGGGTTTCCGCACTTATTTTTTCAAGCACATTAGTTTGGCCCTTAGACAACCTCAATTCGGCACGCTTATATAAAGCAGCATAAAGGCTATCCGCTTGAAGAAGTAGCAGCCTTTTTTGATCAACATATAAAATCGTATAAAACAATAATGCCACCTGTTTTTTCAACCAACTTTCTTTAACAGACACATTTAGCAGCGTAGTTTTCCATTCCTGTTGCATTAATTCCTTTTGGCTTGAATATACTTTTGGAAAAGAAAAGGATTGACTGATACCGAGCTTTGAATCATTGTAAATACTATTGATTTGGCCAGCTTCGGCAGTAATTTCCATCTTTGGAAGCACCGCTCGAGTGGGGATTAGCAATTGATGATATTGGGCTTTTAGTTGCTCATTTTTTACCAATAGGTTGTTATGGATAGCAGAATCGGTAGCCGCTTTTAGCGTAATCGGCATTTGTGCCAGAACGCTACTGCAGCTACTAACCAAAAGCAATACAAGAATGGAGGCAATAATGCCGCTACTGCTTTTTGTAGACTTTTCTTTCTGGGAATTTCCAGATTCAAAAACCATGTACAAAACTGGCAATACAAAAAGGGTTAAGAAAGTAGCAATTAATAAACCTCCAATCACCACCGTTGCCAATGGCCGCTGTACTTCTGCTCCCGCACCATTGCTCACCGCCATAGGAAGAAAACCCAAAGAGGCCACAAAGGCTGTCATCAATACAGGACGTAACCTGACTTTTGTACCCATCAAAACAATCCGTTTTACATCCTTCATTCCTTCTTTTTTTAATCGATTAAATTCGGCAATTAGCACAATGCCATTCAATACCGCCACACCAAACAATGCAATAAAACCAACCCCAGCGCTAATACTGAAAGGCATGCCTCGAACTGCCAAAAACAAAATACCTCCAATGGCTGACAATGGAATTGCAGAATAAATCAATAAGCCCTGCTTAATGGAAGTAAAAGCAAAATAAAGTAGCAAGAAAATTAACAGCAATGAAACAGGTACCGCTACCAACAATCGCTGTTTAGCTGCATTTAGGTTTTCGAAAGCACCCCCATAGGTAACATAATACCCAGCAGGAAACTTTAATTGCTGATCCACTTTTTTCTGTAATTCATTGACAATACTTTGCACATCCCTACCCCTCACATTAAAACCAATTACAATTCGTCGCTTGGCATCTTCGCGCTGAATCTGATAGGGACCATCCTTTATCTGAACATCAGCCAATTGATACAAAGGGATTTGAGTTCCCTGAGGTGTAGGAATCAATAAATTTTGGACATCCTTTACATCCCTTTTCAAATCTCCCTTTAAGCGTACCACTACGTCAAAGCGCTTTTCTCCTTCAAATAATAGGCCAGCACTTTGGCCTGCAAAAGCAGTATTGACCACCCGATTAATATCATTTATGTTGAGGTTAAATTGAGCAATCGTATTTCTGTTATAATGAATAATAATTTGAGGCATTCCTGAAACGGGCTCCACATATAAATTTTTTGCTCCTTCTACCCCATTGACAATCGTTCCCAATTTGGTAGCATATGCGGCAAGCGTATCTAAATTTTCTCCAAAAATTTTACACACTACATCCTGCCTTGCTCCGGTCATCAACTCATTAAACCGCATCTGAACAGGAAACTGAAATCCCGCAGTAACGCCCGGTACCGCCTGAAGGGCCTTACCCATTTTTTCGGATAATTCATTGAATGTTGTTGCTGAAGTCCACTCCGACTTTGGTTTTAAAATCACCATCATATCACTTGCTTCCATGGGCATTGGATCGGTGGGCACTTCGCCGCTACCGATTTTAGTTACTACTTTCTCCACTTCGGGGAACTGCGTTTTTAGGATATGCGCCGCTTGCTGTGTGTTGGTGATAGTAGTATTTAATGAGCTGCCAGTTAATACCCTAGTATCCACCGCAAAATCGCCCTCTTCCAATGCGGGTATAAATTCACCCCCAAGGGAAAGCAATACAACAACAGATACAATAAACATACCTACTACAGAAACCAACACTGTTTTTGGAAAACCTACCACTCGGCTCAATACCGATTGGTAAAGCCGCTCAACACGCATCATCAACCTATCAGAAAAATTAGGTTGATGTTTTATTTTTTTGCTTAAGAAAAGCGCACTCATCATAGGAATATAGGTCAGGGAAAGAATGAATGCCCCCAACAAAGCAAAGGCAACGGTTTGTGCCATTGGTTTAAACATTTTGCCTTCTATCCCCTGCAAAGTAAAGATGGGCAAATAAACCACTAGGATAATGACCTGCCCGAATACCGCACTATTCATCATTTTGCTGGCTGAAAAATTTACTTCTTCATCCATCTGAGGTTGAGTTAATTTATTAACGCTGCCAAATTTTTTACTATGCGTAAGTTGATGCATCACCGCTTCCACAATAATAACGGCACCATCTACAATTAATCCAAAATCCAAAGCACCCAAGCTCATCAAATTGCCACTAACCCCAAAAATATT
>JBIKOV010000128.1:0-9512 GCA_044357815.1 Ferruginibacter sp.
ATATATATTTTTAATTGATCAAATTCTTGACTCATTTTTTAAGTGAATTGTATAAATAAAATATAGAAATAGTTCTATTTGGATTCAATTTGTTACCAAACAAAAAAAGCACGAAATTGTTTAAGTGAATGGTTGGATTCTTAAAAAATAGCGCGGGTTATCATAAACTGCATTTTTACTTAAAAATACAAAAATGTAATAGAATTCCAACTATTATAGTAATCACAAAAATGGAATTTAAAGCATATTCAATCAACTACTGGTGGTCCCGACAAGAATCGAACTTGTGTCTACTGTTTAGGAAATATCTATTCTCCAATTATATTTTAAATAATTAACTTTCAAAGTTATATAGATTTAAAAGCAATTTGAAGTTAAATATAGATTCAACTGCAAGATAAACTGCAGCGTTTAAAACGAAAAAAGTGGTTCTATGAATTCTTTAAGTGCCTAATTTTGAATTGCCTGTTTGCAAACTATTTTACTGACTTTCGCTATATCTGATAAGACAAGGTTATTTAATTCTTCCAAACCCTCCATTCTATTTAGCTTAATAATTGCTGTAGTATCAAGGTCAAGATTCCCCAATTTTGTATTATGAAGAGATGAATTATATTCAAATGGATCATGAAATTTAGTGCGCATAATTCCATTTTCCTTTTCGAAAAAAATCATAGCCGATCGTCTATACACATTTCATTTTTTATTTTGAAATGGTCGGGGATTGATTGAAGCTGTTTTCGGGGTATTGTCAGTTATTTTATAATACCACTTTCAACATTCCCCTCATAACAGATCCATGTCCTGGATAGGTACACATGAAGGTATATTCTCCTGGTTTTGTTGGTGCAATAAAGTAAATGGATTCTGAAGAATGTGGTTGAAGAAGTGCTGTATTAAATAATACATTAGATGACTTAGGAACATAATTCATTTGAGAACCCTTTAAGCCAAGTTTTATTGCAAGTTCTGCTACTTCATCTGCAGTCCCTGGCATAACCCCGACAACATTGTGCATCATATCATCATTATTATTAAAGACCAATCTTATTTTTGATCCTGCTTTAATTTCATACATCGGCATATCAAATTTTAATCCGGGTTTTGTCTTAATCTGTAAAACCATATCGGGTTGTGTCCAATCAGCGGGCATTTTTAATTGTCTTTTTGGGCTCGATACGGTTGCTGTTTTTGAAGGGCTTATTGTAGTTGATGGATGATGTTGCATCTTCACTTTGTACGCTTCAGTTAGTAACGTTTTCTCACCTTGTGGGATATTATTCAATGTATAATACCCAGTATTATGTAGTAGAGAAAGTTTTTCTATTGACTGGATGTTAGCGAGTTTTATTTCATGTATATTTCCCTCAATTAAACTATCTAGTATCAGCTTTACTTTTAGGCCATCAGATGATGGGATGATCCCAATTATTTTTCTTTCATGAAAATTAATAATTGGACTTCCATAGTCTTCATGATATTTATAGGTAAAACTGTTTACTGAATAATTCATTGAATTTTTCAAATCTGTAGTGTTTGCGGGTGTTGTAAATTCCACTTCAAAGCCATCTGTGAGCGCGTGAATATTTTTCATTTCAAATGGAGTTTCTCCATTCCAAACAAGGCGTTGCAATCCATATAGTTGGCCACCTTTGCTTGCCCATCCCCTGCTAGTCATTCCTGCAAAAATTGAATTATCTAATCCCCATCTTAGTCTAAGTAATCCGGAAGAAAACCCCTCAAAGAAAGGATAGCATGCTCCTTGATATTTGCCATTTACTTTTTCCAGAGACATTCTCATAATTTTTGAATGTCCTTGATCTGCTACAAAATATTGTCCGCTGAATGGGCCAAATGCTCCGTTGGTTATATCTTCTAAAATATCTGAAGTTGATATTCCCATAATGGTATGTGGGAACCAAACTGCCGGTAGTTTTAGCGCTTTGATTTTTTTTGCAGTTTCGTACATTGGTTTCCCATTAACAATTTCTTTTACCGTTTCTGGTCTTAGTGAAAGTGGCGATCCTGGTTCCTTGGTCCATTTAAGTCCATCTGGATTTCCTGTAAAGTCTCCTTTTTCTACATGCGTAATTCTTCCACTACCAACCCAGTTACCTTGATTGTCAGCATAGAACACTTCACCTTTACTATTTACTGTGAATCCGGCTGGGGAACGAAATCCAGTAGCTATCGGGTTAATTACACCTGCTGGTGTAATTTTTAAAAGCCACCCATGCCATTTACCTAAATTGTCCCCTAATGATAAATTTAAGGTAACGTACATATCTCCATTTTGATCAAGCACAGGACCATATGCATATTCGTGGTATCCCCCACTAAGATCAAAAACTGCGACTGGTGTAAAAACGTCTGCTTTGCCATCGTTATTTTTGTCTTCTATTTTAGTCAATTCCCCTCGTTGAGTGCAATAGAATGCGCCGTCTTTATAGGCTAACCCTAGTATTTCGTGAAGCCCTGCGGCAAATTTTGTAAAATGTGGCGCTCCGGTACCATATGCATTTTCTATAATCCATATTTCACCTCTTCGTGTTGAAACCGCAATTCGTCCATCAGGCATTACAGCAATACCACCTACTTCAAGTTTTACATCTTCAGGTATCGAAATTGTTTTTAGAGAATAAAAATCTTTTTCAGTCTGTATAATACTTTTTTGAGCATACGAAGTTGAAAGTATTATTGAAAGAAGGACTACAAGAATTATTGATTTAGTATACATCTGAGTGGAGTTAAAATTTATTATAGTATTCATCACGATAAGGTGTTACGTTCGTTTACCAAATAATTTGGTATGTTATCTCATTGCTTGCAGGAAGTAATAACACTTGTTGATTATTGTATGTTTCAATTGCTGGGAATATGGAAGGGGAGACTTGAATATAGTAGGATTGATTATCAATCGCATACAATCCTTTTCCCACTGGCGTAATTGTTTTTGCTTGTGCAATACGAATCATTACATCTTCTATTCCTTTACCAGTTAAAGAAATCATTCTATTTAATCCTCTTCCCTGCTCAAATGGAGAAATCATATCCTTAATGAACATCTCTTTGTAAGCATAACTAAAAACAGGTAAGCGGCTTTTGGCTAATGTGTATCCTTTATATTGATATCCACTTATTGAGTCTATCACATTTGTTTTATCATAGATTGGGCAATTACCGGCTAATACAATTGGTGATCCCATCGGAGTAGCTGTTTGGGGTTCCCCTCGTTCATACCACATATTCGTTACGTTAAGAAAATCACTTTTCCATACTTGTAACAATGCACCTTGATGTAGATTATATGAATAATTTACTTGGGTTGGGTCTCCTACAGAAATAACATGGGTTAGTTTTTTATTTTTATGAACCATAAATGACCTGATAATCTCAGGTTCTTTTTGTGTTTTAACCATAATTAGTGCCGGTGTTACATCAGGCATGGAAGATGGGTTGTGAAGTGGTACAGCTTTGCTATTTGCTTTTTGTATTAATAAGGATAATCCATTTTGTGCCCATCCATCATTTTTATTTACCCATAAATTAAAATGATGTTCTCCTTTTTCAAGATGGATTGATCCAGAAACAGTTTCTCCACCTATCCAAGTCCATGTTGGATTTATAACTTTTATACCATCTATTTCTAGACTTCCATCTCCAGAATACAAAGAAGTGAATAGGTAGGTATCCGAAGAGGGTATAGTCATTGAACCTTCAAATTGAAGTAAGAAGCCATCTTCCACTGCTGCTAGTCTAGAATTTATTGATTTTGTTTTCCCTTCTGCTGTTGGTTTAATTTTGATGGCTTCTGCTGGCGTTTTGATGTTACGTTCATAGTATTTGTAACTAATCTCTGATGTAGTTACATTTAAATTTTCTAAAAAGGCATAGTGTATATTTTTAAAAGCAACTACTCCATGATCTCCTTGAAACATGATTGGAGCTAACAATTTTTCATCTTCTGCAGCTGATGAACGTGTTGGCCCAGTTACAAAAATATTTTCATGCAGTATTATTCCGTTAAGTTTTACGAAGTTAAATTTTGCATTCATTATTTTTTTCCCAGTTGCATCAAATCGTGGTGCTTGAAAAGAAATTTCCATATGCTGCCAAAGACCTGGGGCTAGACTTGCATTTTTTAATGGGGCATTGCCTTCAAAGCCTCTATCGTCTCTCCATCTTTCATATATTCCACCCATATCACTTGAGGTTGTTATTTTCGAATTCCAGCTATCTAGGATTTGAACTTCATATCTAGATTGGAAGTATATTCCTGCGTTAGACCCTTTGGCTACCATGATGTCTAGTTCCAGATATATATCTCCATGATTAAATTTTGTAAAGAGGTTACGGCCTTCTTTGAATTGAATCTCTTTTTTGAAGTTGTTGTATAGAATCCCAGTTCCTTTTGATGAATTCAATGATTCGCTATCATATTTACCTTGAATATCACCCACTATTTCCCAATTTTCTGAAGCGGATTCGAATCCTTCCAGATTTTCCAGCTTAATATCATTTAGCCTTGATGTAAGTTTTTGTGCATTGATATTACTGGTCAATAAAATAGAAAAGATAAATGGGCAAATTATTTTAGCAAACATGCAATTTATTTTAGTGGTTGAATTTAGTTAAAAATACTTGTCTCGTCCTAGAAAAACCTTTTAAAAATTAATCCTGGATTTACTTTACAGCGGTAAAGTTAAACCCAAAATCCTGTCAATAAATAAAGGTATTACTATTATTAATATCATTATGATAATCTAAAATATATTGCTTTATCTCATTATATGAACTACACATAATGCACTTACTGATGAACTAGTTCAGGGCTTTTAATATATGGATAATGCCTCCACTGTTTAACAAAATCTCCAGTCATTTCATGAGGTATTTATTCCAACTTAACCTGATTTGAAGTCAGGTATTCGTGATAGCGCTAGTTTTATATTGTGATATTATTATATAAATAATATTTTATGTTCAATTCATACTTCAAGTTCAAATATAGTAGTGCATTTTGACTGCGATTAACCCTTTTGCATGTTTATAAAATAATTTTACGTTTTTTTAACCTAGGTAGTTAACTGAAATTTCGGGAATATCACGACGAGTAATTATGAGAGACTAATAGTGCAAGCAAAAGTGAGTTTGAAATCAACTGCAGTATTTACTGCATTATTACTAAATTTTGTAAAAGTAAAGTGGTTGATTATTCATCCTAAATTATGAATAATCAACCATTGGTGGTCCCGACAAGAATCGAACTTGTGTCTAATGTTTAGGAAACATCTATTCTATCCACTGAACTACGGGACCATTTGCACAATTGAGCAAAACAGGTGCAGAATTGGGAGTGCAAAAGTAACAAACAACACAATAGCATCCAACATTGATTGATTTATAGCCCAATTTACTTTTTTCCCCCTTCAGAGCCCTGCTTTCAATGTTCGTAATTTTCTTACCCTTATCTTTGCTATCCTAATAAATTAAGCATATGAAGTGGTTGACCGTAGTTATTAAATACCGTCTTTGGATCGGAATCGTATTGTTGGCCCTAGCCATTTTTACCAATGTACAAGCTGGCTTTTGGCCATCCTTTGTGCTTTATTTAATAGCCGTGATATTAATTGTAGGTCATTTTGTATTTGGCCCCATGCGCTTGATACAGGAATGTATGGAAACCGGCGATATGGAAGGCGCCAAAAAAGTGCTAGGATCCATCTGGTTCCCCGCCTTGTTGATCAAACCCATCCGTTCTGTTTACTATACCGTAAAAGGCAATTTAGATATGGTAGACCAAGATTTTGCCGGTGCTGAAAAGAACTTAAAAATAAGCCAGGAATTAATGGGCGACGGTTCTGGTTTAATGGGTGGGCAAATGAAACAGGCAGAAGGGGCCAATAAACTGCAGCTAGGTATGCTAGCCATGCAAAAAGGCGATATGAAACAGGCAGAAAGCTATATTCGCGGAGCCATCCGCTCGGGCTTGCCTGATAAGGAAAACGAGGCCGCTGCCTATCTTCAACTTTCGTCCATCATGATCAATAAAAGGGAATTCAGAGCCGGGAAAGATTATTTTAAAAAGGCCAAGGGTCTTAAACCCACCACCCCACAAATTGCCGATCAGATCAAGCAAATGGAAAAATACATTACCCGCATGCCGGGGTAATTTTACCCAAAAAGTACAGGTAAAATCCCCACATCATATTGCTGAAAACCTATCGATTAAACAGTTTTTCTGTCTTTGTAAATCGATAATCAAAAATCCCTTGTAGCTGCTTTTTTACGAAAAGGAAATGGGCGATATCTCCCAAAAACCAGAACGGCAGCTTGTAATGTACAATATCAGTCATCTCCACTCCTCCTTCAACCGATTTAAAATGATGCTGGTGGTGCCACATCTCATAAGGACCAAATCGCTGCTCATCCACAAAATATTTTTTATCAGCCACATGGGTAATTTCAGTCATCCAATAAATGGGAATATTCAATACCGGACTCACCTTGTACTCAATAATTTGCCCCGGATACATTTTTTCTCCATGGTGCTTTGATACAATGTTAAAACCCAATTCATCAGGGGTAATCTCTTTTAAATTGGCAGGGCTGCTAAAAAAATCCCAGGCTTCCTCCAAGCTGATGGGTAATTGTTGTACTGTTTTAATACTATAGACCTTACTCATAATGACTGTTTATGCAAATAACAACTTTTGCTAGTTAATGTTGTTGCTTTTAATAAAATAAAAGCACTCGGTGAGTCACCGGAGGGGGTGAGTCACCGGAGGGGGTGAGTCACCGCGAACAATGCCGCAAATTCGAACCCAACTAAACAGTGGGGGATTTTACAAAACCATAGGTTCTCCCTCAGTTAATAGGCCGCTTCTCAAGCAGCCCCACCGCATTAAGCTAATTTTATCATTTTCTAACTACTGCAAACAAAAGAAACAGCCTAAGTTTGCACTATAATATCAATTAATGAAAATTCACCCATTACTATATTGTACGGCTGCCATTGTTGCCATTTACTTTATTTCCATCACAGGTACTGGTTGTGCACAAATTGGATCACCCACCGGTGGACCAAGAGACAGTCTCCCCCCTGAACTGGTTAGCGCTATCCCTAAATTACTAAACACAAATTTTAAGGGAAATAAGATCATCCTTAATTTTAATGAATATGTAGATGTGCAAGATGTGCAAAATAATTTGCTGGTTTCGCCATTGCCAAAAATCAACCCAACAATAGAGTTTAAATTTAAAATAGTCACGATAAAATTAAAGGACAGTTTACTAGACAATACCACCTATACCATTAACTTCGGAAATGCTATCCAAGATAATAATGAAGGAAACCCTTATAAAAATTTCAGTTACGTATTCTCCACCGGAAAAACGATTGATTCTTTACAAATAAGCGGCAGGGTAATCATAGCACAAACAGGTAAAGCAGACAGTACCATTATTGCCCTATTGTATCAGCATGCAGATGATTCCGCAGTTCAAAAAAGAAAGCCAAATTATATTGCCAAATTAGACAGTTCTGGAAATTTCACTTTCAAATACCTGGCGGCAGGTGAATACAAAATTTATGCATTGAAAGATGGCGATGGCGGAAAAAACTATAATTCAAAAATTGAAATGTTTGCTTTTGCTGACTCAGTAGTAACAGCTGCTGACAATTTTTCACCCATTAAGCTCTACGCCTACGAAGAGGAAAAAGAGGAGAAGAAAGTTCCAAAGGTTACGGCTGTACCCGGAAAAAATGCTGCACTACTTGATAAAAAACTAAAATACAGTAGCAGCTTAGCTAATAGCGAACAGGATTTACTCACCGATCTTGTACTAATAGTTAACCATCCATTAAAAATGTTGGATGCAAAAAAAATAATTTTAACTGATACCAACTTCAATAATATAGCAACAAAAATATCAATAGACAGCACACAGAAAAATATATCTATCCGAACAAAATGGAAGGAAGGTGCCCAATACCGACTATTGGTATTCAAAGATGCATTTAGTGATTCAAGCGGCATTCAATTAGCCAAACAGGATACCATTCGCTTTGTTACAAAACAGGAAACTGCTTATGGCAACCTAAT
Organism: Ferruginibacter sp.; assembly: GCA_044357815.1. GTDB lineage: Bacteria > Bacteroidota > Bacteroidia > Chitinophagales > Chitinophagaceae > Ferruginibacter. Next base: position 8,106 of record JBIKOV010000128.1, read on the forward strand.
CATACGTTTTAGTAATCTTGCAGCTGTCGTTCATCCCATCTTGCAATTTATTAAAGACGGGGAAATTTACAAATCTATTCCCATCACCAGTCCTCAATGGAGTGACAAATTGTTTCCTCCAGGGGAGTATGAAGTTAGGGTATTGTTTGATGAAAACAATAATGGCAAATGGGATCCTGGAAGTTATTCAAAAAAAGTGCAACCCGAAAAAGGCATGACACTCGATACCAAACTAATCATTAAGGCCAATTGGGACAATGAAAGAGAAATCAAGTTTTAAGAAGCGATTTTTTAATTCAAAATTAATTTAAGCATTGTATTTCCAGATCAATTTTCGAATGGCTTCAATAATTTAAATGTAAAAAATCAAAATACTAAAATGGGCATAATTTAAACTCCTTTCAGTTTTCAACTAGCCAATTATCCGTTAACTTTGTTCCATGATTTTTTCTTCTTCACTTTTAGAAAATGCGGTTGCCGAATTTGCCAAACTACCCGGCATCGGAAAGAAAACTGCGTTGCGGCTGGTGCTTCACCTAATCAAACAGGAAGCCGATGCGGTGACACAATTTAGCCAAGCCATTTCCAGATTAAGAGAAGAGATCAAATTCTGTAGCAAATGTTATAATATTTCTGATGCAGCGCTATGTAATATTTGCAGTAACCATGCTCGCAAGCAGGGTTTATTGTGCGTGGTGGAAAATATTCGCGATGTAATTGCAATTGAAAGCACCCAACAGTTTAATGGTGTTTATCATGTGCTGGGAGGCATCATTTCTCCACTAGATGGCGTGGGGCCGGAGCAATTAACCATTGACCCCCTGATTCACAGAATTGCCCATGAAGGAATCACTGAAATCATTTTTGCCTTAAATGCCAATATCCAGGGCGACACTACCATTTATTATATCAGCAAAAAACTAAAGGGATTACCCGTAAAAATCACTACCATTGCCCGGGGCATCGCCTTTGGAGGCGAACTGGAATATGCTGATGAAATGACCCTCGCCAAAAGCATCTCTAACAGGATACCCGTTGAAAACTACATTGTTTCCGGAAATTAAGTGCCCCTTCGTTCACTTCATTCTAGATCAGAACAGCCCATTTTACTGCCATCGCATTTTGCAGTACGGCTTAGTTGCTTTATTTTTGCCTCGCTCTCAGGCAGATTTGTTTATTGTTCAGCCTGAAAGCATTTGTAAGTGAACTAATAAACGAAAACAATTCTACTAACTTTCTCTCGGATTGATTCTCGTTTATTATTTTACCAACATTTTCCAATTGAGTAGAATCAACCAGCGACTTCAATAGTCTCCGAAAAGCTCAATTACAACGAAACACTCAGTAATTTTTATCCGGTTATTTTTTCACCCGGATTCAGTGATTGACTCATTATTAAAAAAATTC
>JBIKOV010000374.1:0-2598 GCA_044357815.1 Ferruginibacter sp.
GCCATTATTTTTTGCTACCTATTTGTAATTGCAAATGCTCAACAGGATTCCAAAAAAGATAAAATACTTGAAAAGCTTGAAGCTGGAATGAGTTTCCAAAAGGTACCTAAAAAATATAAAACCGATAAAGAAATCGTTCTAAAGGCCTTAAAGAAGGATGGAAACTGTCTCCAGTTTATTGATCCTATTTTATTCAACGATAAAGAAATATTACTTTCAGCGATAAATGATGGATTTTGCATAGAAGATATTTTATACGAGGAATATGAAGACGGTGAATATTATGATACAATTATTTATAACAATTCTCTTCGTCATGCTCCTGAGCATTTTAAAAATGATAAAGAAATTGTTTTTGCTTCTGTTTCACGAGATGGTAAATCACTGCAATATGCTGACGAACGGTTAAAAAAAGACGAAGATATTGTTTGGGCAGCGATAAACGAAAATGGATTAGCATTGGAATACGCAGATAAATTGCTGAGAAATAAAATAGATTTTGTTACAGAAGCGGTTAAGTATGGTAATAAAGACAATTTCAAAGCGTTTCAATTCGCTAGTGACAGCTTGAAGAAAAATAAAAGTTTCATTTTAAGTCTTCTTGGTAGGACAAAAATTTCTTTTCTTGAATATATAGATATCTCTATAAAAAAGGATAAAGATTTTTTTAAAAATCTGCTTAGTCAAGAAGGATCGGCACTTCAATTTGCGGATGAATCCTTGAAATTGGACAAAGAAATTGTAATGATTGCTATTAGTCAAAATGGAGGTTCTCTTCAATTTGCAAATGATGCCTTCAAAAAAGACAATGAGGTAGTAATGGCAGCAGTTTCAAAAAGCGGTTGGGCACTTGAATTTGCAGATGAAACATTAAAAAAAGACAAAGAAATTGTAATGGCTGCAATTGAACAATGGGGTTTAGCTCTTAAATATGCAGATGAATCTTTAACAAAAGACAAAGGAATGGTTTTAATCGCAATAAAAAAAGATAGTTATGCAATAAAGTACGCTCATTCATCTCTAACGAAAGATAAAGAATTGATGATGGTTGCTCTTAGTCAAAATTATGCAATCTTTCAATTTATTGATTCAACCTTGAAGAACGATAAGGAAATTGTACTAAAAACCATTAAAAAATATGGCTACGCACTTCAATATACGAACGAATCATTCAAAAAGGATAGGGAAATAGTTTTAGCCGCAGTAAGCCAAAGTGGAGGTGTCCTTGAATATGTAGATGAGTCATTAAAAAAAGACAAAGAGATTGTTTTAGCGGCAGTAAAGAATAACGGTTGGGCACTAGAATATGCGGATTCAACATTGAAAAAGGACAAAGAAGTTGTATTGGCAGCGATTAATCAATGGGGGTTGGCGCTTCATAATGCGGATGAGTCTTTAAGAAAGGATAAAGAGATTTGTTCAACTGCAATTGGTAAAGATGGTTCTGCATTAGAATTCGTTGATGAAATATTGAAAAATGATAAGGAATTTGTTTTAGAAGCAGTAAAGGAAAATGGTTCGGCATTGAAATTTGCCAGCGAAACATTAAGGAGAGATAAAGATGTAGTTCTAGCAGCTGTTAAATCTTGGGGTAGATCATTAGAATATGCAGATAAAACTCTAATAAAGGATAAAGATATTATTTTGGAGGCTGTGAAAAAGGATTACTATGCATTAAATTTTACTGATCAGATTTGGAGAAAAGATAAGACATTTATTATTGTAGTATTGAAACAAAATGGTGTAGCATTGCAATTCGCAGATGATTCTTTAAAGGCGAATAAAGAGGTAGTCTTGACTGCCGTTCAGCAAAATGGATTATCGCTACAATATGCTGGAAGAGCGTTAAAAAAAGATCGAGAAATTGTGTTAGCAGCTGTCAAGCAAAATGGTTCTGCGCTGCAATATGCTGATGAATCGTTGAGAAAAGACAAAGAAATTGTATTAAGTACACTGAATAATTCAACATTTTTTTATAATAACCCATTGCAATATGCGGATGAAACTTTGAAAATGGATAAAGAAATTGTTTTAGCGGCCATTCAGAAAAGTGGTGAAGCAATACAATATGCCGATAACTCGCTAAAAAGGGATAAACAAATTGTTTTGGCTGCTATCAAAAAAAGTGGTGAAGCTTTGCGTTTTGTAGACATGACTTATAAAAATGATAAAGAGTTGGTTTTAATTGCTGTTAGAAGCGGTAATGCATTAAAATATGCCAGTGATGCATTGAAAAAAGATCAAGAAGTAGTTTTGGCCGCGGTAGAAAATACATTCAGTTCAGCATTCAGAAGCGCGGATATTTCTTTAAAGAAAAACAAAGATTTTGTTTTGAAAGTGGTTAAAATAGATGGTAATGCTATTAAATATGCTGATGAATCTATAAGAAAGGATAAGTCTGTAGTTTTAGTGGCAGTAAAATCACACGGGCGTGCGCTCGAATATGTTGACGAATCTTTGAAAAAAGATAAAGAAGTTGTATTAGAGGCCGTTAAAACTTCAAGAAGTGCCTTTGAATTTGCCGATGAAATACTGAAAAGTGATAAAGATATTTTGGAACTTATAATGAAAAAGAACAATTAAAGTATTTTTCATATT
>JBIKOV010000375.1:0-2596 GCA_044357815.1 Ferruginibacter sp.
CGGGGTATGCCATTCACAATTGAACCATTGTGTCCGTGATGCCATTTCATTTTTAGTAACTCAGGATTATTTTTTCCAGTAGGTTCTCCTTCAAAGTTTTTTTCGTAATCAACAGCAATCAAATCGGTAGCACTTAATCCAGCTACAAAACCATTGTCAATATAAACAGTCGGCACACGGTCCTGTGTAGCTGCCATAATATATGCATAATCAAATCCAACCTCATTGGGTCCAGGAGTTACTTTTTTATTCCAATCAACAATTCCTGTACCCAAACCAAGATGCCATTTGCCTACTACTGCAGTTGTATACCCTTTCTGTTTTAACATTTTTGGAAGGGTTTGCTGTTCTGTACCAATCAATAATGGAGCTGACCCTGGCAATATTTTTGCATCTTTGTTACGCCAAGGATACACACCAGTAAGCAAGGCATATCGACTGGGTGTACAGGTTGCTGAAGATGCGTAGCCATTTGTAAACCTCACTCCGCCTTTAGCCAGCATGTCTATATTTGGTGTTTTTATGGCCGTAGCACCATAGCAACTCAAGTCCCCATAACCCAAATCATCGAGATATATAATTATAATATTGGGCTTGCTATTTACTTTGGGCGATTTGTTTTGTGAAAATCCCGTTGTAATAAAAATAAACAACAGAAAAAACAAAGCATTAAATGTTCTCATTGTTTACTCTTTCGTTTTAGTTTTTTTATTTTTTTTAATCAGCGGAAACAGTTCCGACTCAATATGTGCTGACCTAGCTATTTTCAGAAAATCATCCTTAAGCTGAGGCATTGAAGCAGATAAATCATTTTTTTCATAAGGGTCAATTGCCAAATTGTAAATTTCAACAGAAGGGTTCTTTGGTGTTTGAACGTATTTGATAACGGCCTTAAAATCACCTTTTCTTATGCCCTGACATTGGTCACGTTCCCAAAAGAGGTATTCATGTTTGATTTGTTTAGTTTTCTTCCCCAATAATGTTGGCAATAAAGAAATACCGTCGATATTATCCGGTTTTTTTACGTTAACAATTTCGGCGCATGTAGGTAAGAAATCCCAAAAAGCAGAAATATGGGAAGATGTTGTGCCTGGTTTTATTTTACCTTTCCAATAAGCAATCAATGGACTTTTTATTCCGCCTTCATATACTTCGCTTTTTCTTCCATGTAATTCTCCCCCGGTATGCAGGTAATTATCTTCATCTGGATTAAGTGCAGTTCCATTATCACTTGCAAAAAAGATTATAGTATTATCCAATAAGTTCAAGGCCTTCAGTTTTGCAATAATTTCTCCAACTTCTGTATCAAGTCGGGAAGTTAAAGATGCATATTTAGGCACTGAAAATTCTTCAGCGTAAGGATCACCAGCCGGAATGCCTGTTTTCTTTGTATAATAGGCCAACACAGCATCGTCTGGTTGGGGGTAAGGCCCATGTGGTAATGTAGGGGCAAAATATAAGAAAAACGGGCTGCTCCTATTTTTATCAATAAAGTTCAATGCTTCCTCCTTAATCGTATTGGCACTATACACCGAATGGGGTTGACTAATATTGCCATAGATCGTAACAGAATCATCATTGTTACGCATGTAGTTGGTGAAATAATCATGTGCATGTCGCTGACAGTTATAGCCATAAAACTGATCAAAGCCCTGCTTATTGGGCGATCCTTCAGAGCCGGGGTAACCCAATCCCCATTTACCAAATGCCCCTGTAGCATACCCTGCACTCTTCAACAATTCTGCAACGGTTATCTCACTTGCAGGAATGGGTTCATTACCCTCGAAAGCAAGCGGTTTATTGTCCCTAATCCATGCATGCCCTGTATGTTTTCCGGTCATTAATGAACCTCTCGAAGGGGCACAAATATTTGACCCACAATAATAATTAGTAAACTTTACTCCCCCACTTGCTAATTTATCAAGATTTGGGGTTTCAATAACTTTTCCTCCATAACACCCCAGCTCATGATAACCCATATCATCTGCTAATATGTAAATGATATTGGGCCTAGAATCCTTCTTTACTGGTTTTTGGCCTTTTACATTATTGCAAAATAATATAAATAAGAGCCCTGCTACTGCTGTAAATAAATTATGTATTTTCATTAATCAATTTTTTAAATTTTAATTTTCACCTTCTTTTTCTACCCAGTTTGACGGCATTGGAACGGAGGGTTTGCCAAATTTTTCTAAGAATTTTTTATACATGTCATAATACTTTTCTTTATACATCTTTTTCATCTTTTCTTCCCTTAACTGTGGGTAATAGTCGAAAATGTCTCCTTTCCCTAAAGCCCTTGGGTCATTTTGAATTTTTAAAGCCCTATCCATTTTTAATTTTAGTTCTTTTGAAATGGAAGCATACTTCGGATCAGCGGCTAAATTGTTTATACAATCTGGATCCTTGTCTATATCGTACAGTTCATCGGCAGGTCTTTTCCCGAATGAAAGCAAATAATACTTATAATCAGGATCGGTTTCTTTCAAGCCAGTTACATAAGACTTAGTGGGAGAATTATCTGTGTTATTATAACCGTATTCCGGATCACCTGCAGGCCATCTATTGGGTTTATAATTGTGGGAGTAGAAGTATT
>JBIKOV010000129.1:0-9480 GCA_044357815.1 Ferruginibacter sp.
GGTATACCTGACAGAAAAGGGCATTGACCACCTACTGATTCCTGCGCTGGAGTTTATGACCATTGATAATTATGATGAGCCCCAAGTGGCAGTAATCAAGACAAAGCTATCTCAGATATTGGAACGCAATCAGGATAAAAAAATATTTATTACTCAAGGATACATCAGTCGCAATTCAAAAGGTGAAGTAGATAATTTAAAAAGAGGCGGTAGTGATTACAGCGCATCGTTGATTGCCGCTGCTATCAATGCCAGTGTATGCGAAATATGGACCGATATTGACGGCATGCACAACAATGATCCAAGAGTGGTTAAAAAAACAGTCGCTATTGAGCAATTGAGTTTTGATGAAGCAGCAGAACTAGCCTATTTTGGCGCAAAAATTTTACACCCTGCTAGTATTTGGCCTGCACAAATGTACAATGTGCCTGTAAAATTATTGAACACCATGGAACCGGAAGCAAAGGGCACCTTGATAACGGAACAGGCGGGAAGTGTAGGCGTAAAAGCTGTCGCGGCAAAAGATGGCATTACTGCTATTAAAATAAAAAGCAGTCGAATGCTGCTAGCATATGGATTTTTAAGGAAAATATTTGAAGTGTTCGAAAAATACCGAACATCGATTGACATGATTACCACTTCAGAGGTAGCCGTATCCCTTACTATCGATAACGATACTTATTTGTCAGAAATTATTAAAGAATTGGAGCCGTTTGGAACAGTTGAAATAGATACCCATCAATGCATTGTTTCAATTGTGGGTAACGAAATAATGCAAACAGAAGATGTTATGGAAAAACTATTTCGATCAATTAAAAACATTCCCGTTCGCATGGTTAGCTATGGTGGCAGCCATCATAATATTTCAATATTGATTGACTCCAGTCATAAGATTCAAACTTTACAGTCTTTGAATATTGACTTGTTTGGCCTCGAGTAAAATTATAATGGAATGCCCATTTTTTTATAAACAAAACTCATTAACCAAGCGGGGCCTATCAATAAGAACTGTATATCTTTTAAGAAAGATGGTTTTTTACCCTCTATCTGATGACCATAAAACTGAGCAACCCATGCGGCTGCAAATAGCAGCAGGCAAAACTTCCAAAGGGGCATCCAACCACTTGTCTGAAATAGATAGCAAATCAATAGGCAAAGTAATCCAAAAAAAAGCATGCCTATCCAGAGGGTTTTACTAAGTAAAAAATAGTACATAACTACCAACAAAATGATTGCCATCGCAAGATTCAACTGAATTCCGGCAATCTGAAAAGGCAACCCTACTCCATACAATAATCCTACGATGGAAAAAAAGATAGTGGGTACGCAGACCCAATGGATTGTCTTATTGGTACTATTGGTGTGGCTCTCCCCATAAGCTGAAAGCCACTGATGAATAGTTGGCATAATAATCGTTTTGAAAAACAAGTTACTGAATTTCATTTTAATAAAATGCGCTGAGATGATTTAAACCAATTAACTGCATACACCCGAATGCGCTTCGCTTTAAAATATTAGGCAAAAAAAAGCTCCCCAAATTTGGGGAGCCGATATATCTTTCAGATTAGCTGCTATATAACCAACATCGCATCTCCATAACTGAAGAATCGATATTTATCTTTGATTGCTTTTTTGTAAGCTTCCATCATCAACTCATAACCAGCAAATGCACAACTCATAATCAATAAACTTGTTTTGGGTAAATGAAAATTGGTAACCAATGCATCGGCAATTGAGAAATTATAAGGAGGATGAATGAACATATTCGTCCAGCCTTCGGATGGTTTTAATAATTTTTGTGCGGTGAACGAAGATTCCATTGTGCGCATGGTAGTGGTGCCAACAGAACAGATTCTTCTACCTTCTGCTTTTGCCTTATTCACTATTTGGCAGGCAGTTTCATCAATGCCATAATATTCTGCATCCATTTTATGCTTACTCAAATCCTCCACTTCTATCGGTCTGAATGTTCCTAATCCGGTATGCAGGGTAACTTCTGCAAAACGAATCCCTTTAATTTCAAGTCGCTTAATCAGTTCCTTGCTATAATGCAAACCCGCAGTGGGTGCGGCAACAGCCCCTTCATGCTTGGCATATACCGTTTGGTAGCGCTCTTTATCCTCTTCGTCTGGCTTACGCTTAATGTATTTTGGTAAAGGAGTTTCTCCCATAAAATCAAGCATTACCCTAAATTCTTCCTCAGTACCATCCCACAAAAAACGAATGGTACGTCCACGGCTGGTGGTGTTGTCAATAACCTCTGCTACCAGCTCATCATTTTCACCAAAATACAATTTATTACCCACACGGATTTTACGAGCTGGATCTACAATCACATCCCACAAACGATTGGGCCTATTAAGTTCCCTCAACAAAAACACTTCAATTTTAGCCCCTGTTTTTTCCTTACGGCCATACATACGTGCTGGAAAAACTTTGGTATTATTCACTACCATCACATCCTTATCATCGAAATATTCGATAATGTCGCGAAAATTACGGTCTTCGATTACTCCGGTTTTACGATGTACCACCATCATTCGGCTATCTTCTCTTCTCTTGGTGGGGTTTTGAGCAATCAGATTAAGGGGTAGGTCGAATCGAAATTGACTTAATTTCATATTGATCAATAATTTTTTTAGTGATAACCAGACCTTGTACTGTAAGAATTACAGAGATATGTAGCCCATTAAAGGCACTTATCATGTTACGGCATGATTTTAAAGAGCGCGAAGTTAGTATATTTTAGGCAGATTTAATAAAATGCAACCCTCATTTAATTAATACGTCATTTTTAGCCTGTCTCGGTCAAATAGCAGCTGACTCGCCGATACCTATTTTACCAGGAATGGCCGCAATCAATTTTTTCGTATACTCGTTTTGGGGGGAGAACCAAATTTCATCAGAAAGCCCTTCTTCAACGATTTTGCCCTTATTCATCACTACGATTCGATCACTAATAAATCGAACCACCGATAGATCATGAGAAATAAAAATAGCCGTAAATTCAAATTCCCTTCTGAGATCATTGAGCAAATTAAGCACTTGTGATTGTACGCTAACATCTAGCGCACTAACACTTTCATCAAAAATTAAAAAGGAAGGATTCAATGCCAGTGCCCTTGCGATACAGATTCGTTGCCGCTGCCCCCCACTAAACTCATGCGGATATCGATTAAAATGTGCTGGTTGCAACTGAACCTTATCGAGTAATTCAAGCACCTTTTCCTTTCGTTGCTGCGGATTTTTCAAAATCCCATGGACTTTGATGGGCTCCTCAATGGCGGCACCAATAGTAAGCCGGGGGTTTAAAGAACCATAAGGGTCCTGAAAAACAATTTGCAAGTCTTTTCGAATGGCTTGCATTTGCGGTTTAGATAATTTTGGCAAGTTGACTCCATTTAAAATAATATTACCCGAACTAGGGGGAATCAATTGTAAGATCGCCCTTCCTAAAGTTGTTTTTCCGCAACCACTTTCACCTACCAATCCTACAATCTCCCCTTTGCGAATCGTCAAATTGATTCCATCCAGCACCTTAGTTGGTGGCGATGATTTTTTGAACCAGGATTTTTTTTCAGGGAAGGACAAGTGAAGATTTTCTACCTGCAAAATAATGTTGGAATCGGAAGTGCTAAATGCACCTTTTGAAATGGGGGCTTGAGCAATGGTTTCTTTCAGCTTAGTAAATTGGGGGTCTAAAAAATCGCTTACTACCGGAAGCCGTTCGCCCCTTTGGTGCCTTGATGGCCTGCAGGCCATCAAGGCCTTGGTATAGGGGTGTTGGGGTTGTTGTAACACCTCTTTTGTGATGCCCTGTTCCACAATTTCTCCCTGGTACATCACCAAAACCCTGTCTGCAATATCTTCTACCAAGGCAAGATCATGTGTTATAAAAACAACCCCCATACCCAGTTGATGTTGTAATTCCTTAATCAATGCTAGTATTGTTTTTTGCACAGTTACATCCAGCGCAGTGGTGGGTTCATCCGCCACCAATAAGACAGGGTTACAACTGATTGCCATGGCAATCATCACCCGTTGCTTTTGTCCGCCACTTAACTGATGGGGATAACGATTCATTATCTCGGCAGGCTGGGGTAAATTTACTTTTTCAAAAAGGGCGATGACTTTCTTTTTGGCCTGTTCCACAGAAAGTCGCTGGTGCAATCGAATCGCTTCCATTACCTGGTAACCACAGGTTAGCACAGGGTTGAGTGAAGTCATTGGTTCCTGAAAGATCATCGCAATTTCTTTTCCCCGAATGGCCGCCATTTTTTTATCTGAAATCTGGAGTAAATCAACCATTTCGGAACCATTACTTGAAAAAAGCAACTGGCCCTTAGTAGCAGCTTGTGGAGGTAATAATTTCGCAAGCGACAATGCAGTTACCGATTTTCCGGAACCGGATTCCCCTACAATAGCCAACATTTCACCTGCAGCCACACTAAATGAGCTATTTTTTACAGCATGCATTAGTTTGCCCTCGGAAGTAAAATCAATACATAATTGATGGACAGTTAATAATGGTTGGTTCATGATTAATAAAATTAGGCAATAAAGTAGCGGATTGCTGCAAAACCAACTTTTTTTAAAAAATGTAGCCTAAGAGCGCTATTAAAAATACTCAAAATACGATGCTGGCTTTCCATTATTTTAAAAATACCTGTCTATATTTATAAAGATCATAATTGATTGCAAAAAAATGATTTCCCTTAAATTTGCATTGTGAACGGTTTAAGATGTTTACAAAACTGGTCATAATCGATCATTTACCTCAACAGCAAATCAGTAAATCTCAAAATAATTTATGGGAAGGATATTTGAAGTAAGAAAAAGTTCCATGTTTGCCCGCTGGGATAAAATGGCCAAAAATTTTACCCGAATTGGAAAAGAGATCGTTATTGCCGTTAAAAATAGCGGTCCCGATCCCGACAATAATCCATCCCTTAGAAGGTGCTACCTGAATGCCAAGGCATGTGGAATGCCGAAAGACCGTGTGGAAGCCGCTATTAAAAGGGCGATGGGCAAAGACACGAGCAGCTATGAAGAAATTACCTACGAAGGTTATGCGCCGCATGGAGTTGCATTGTTGGTAGAAACTGCCACCGATAATCCTACCCGAACCGTTGCCAATGTAAGGATGCATTTTACCAAAAGTGGCGGCAGCCTAGGTACTAGTGGAAGCGTTGCATTTACATTTAATCGCCTGGGGGAATTTAAAATAAAAAATGCTGGCTTAAATATTGAAGACCTAGAATTGGAATTAATCGACTTTGGCTTGGAAGAAATTGGCGAAGACAGTGAAGGAAATATTATTATTCGGGCAACTTTTACAGAATTTGGTCATATGGCAAAAGCACTCGAAGAAAGAAAGATTGAAGTAATAGCCGCCGAGCTCACTCGGATTCCGATGAATACCACCGAACTGGATGATGAAGCTGCGCAGGATGTATTTAAATTAATTGACAAGTTAGAGCAAGACGAGGATGTTCAGAAAGTATATCACAATATGAAGTAGAATAGCGAGAGGCCTTTCAAGCACCACCAATCCAATGACTAGACATGGATTTCACCTTTCATATAAAAAACACAATTCCCACTCATCAGCACCCTGGTGCCTGCATTTTGACACCACAATTCACCCCCTCTTTTGGATAATTGTTTCGCATGCAAAGTATCCTTTCCTAGTTTTTCTGCCCAAAAAGGAATAAGGGTTGAATGAGCCGATCCGGTTACAGGATCTTCAGGAATGGTGCAATTGGGCATAAAGAATCTAGAAACAAAATCACAATCTTTTCCGGGAGCAGTTACTATGATTCCGACTACATCAATTTGATTAATAAGGGTAAAGTCGATATCCAAATTCATCACTTCTTGTTCAGTGGCAACTTCCACTACATAATCTCGGCTTTTGTATACCCCCAAAGGGTCCTTAATTCCCAATCCCGGTATAAGTTGGTCGGGATATTCGGTTATTCTTTCCGGCATTCGGGAAGGGAAATTCAATTGAAATTGATTGCCATTTCGAGTGATGATCAATTCACCGCTTTTTGAATAAAAAAGCAACTCCTTTTTTGAATAACCTAGGAATTCGTACAATACAAAGGCACTGGCCAAAGTAGCATGTCCACAGAGATCTATTTCAAATTCAGGTGTAAACCACCGGATATGGTAACCAATTCCTTTTGGCACAAAAAATACAGTTTCTGCTAAATTATTTTCCACAGCAATCAGCTGCATCAACTCATCCTCCAACCAGTTTTCCAAGGGAATAACTGCTGCAGGGTTGCCACCAAAAAGTCGATTGGTAAAAGCATCTATTTGGTATATGGTCAACTTAGGCATGTCAAATTATTGAATGATAAAACAACCGATAGCTGAGTGAAAAATGCGTTTAGAATGTAGCATTGCAATAAAAAATTTAGCCGCTTATTCAGCCATCATTTCCTTGATCACCCTTATCACATCTTCCACATTAGGCTTGCTGAAATAATCGCCATCACTGGAGTAGGAAGGTCGGTGAGACTTTGCCGTAAGGGTTCTGGGAGAAATATCCAGGTGCTTATATCCGCCCTGTTCTTCCATCACCTTGTTAAACATAAAAGCTGCTGCACCACCTGGTACATCCTCGTCAATAAAAACAATCCGGTTAGTTTTTTTAAGCGACCCAACAATATGATGATGGATATCAAAAGGCAATAAAGTTTGCACATCGATTACCTCGCAACTGATTTGCATTCTGTCTAAAGTTTCCGCTGCTTCCAATACAATTCTTAAGGTGGCACCATAAGTAACTACGGTAATATCCTTACCCGGCTTAACAATTTCGGGAACGCCTAAAGGCACGGTATAGGTCAATAAATTCGTAGGCAATTTTTCTTTCAGGCGATAGCCATTTAAGCACTCAATCATCAGTGCAGGATCGTTGGACTGAAGAAGGGTATTATACATTCCTGCAGCCTGCACCATATTACGGGGAACACAAATATACATTCCCCTCAATGAATTAATGATCATTCCCATTGGAGAGCCACTATGCCAGATGCCTTCTAGACGATGCCCTCTGGTACGTACAATGAGCGGGCAACTTTGTCCACCTGCAGTACGGTAATGGGTAGTGGCACAATCATCACTTAGTGTTTGCAATCCATATAATAAATAGTCGAGATATTGAATTTCGGCAATGGGCCGCAAGCCCCGCAATGCTAGCCCAATTCCTTGACCCATGATGGATAATTCACGTATACCGGTATCAAAAATACGCTGCTCACCATGTTTTTCTTGAAGACCACTAAAGCCCTGGTTTACATCCCCAATCAATCCTACATCTTCTCCGAAAGCAGTTACCTTGTCGTTGCTTTCAAAAAGCTGATCAAAGTAATTATTTAGCACTTCATAGCCATTCATCATTTTGGCATCTTCGCTAAATACGGGCTTTATTTCTTTCACTTTTAAAGCCGACTTTGGGCCTTCATTATAAAGTAGCGTATTGTACAATGCTGCATTCTTTACTGCAAGTTCCTTGTAATAATTGCGCACCTCAGTGGCAGCTTTACTATTACCGGCAATATCCAAACTGGTAGCCAAGCATTTCATTAAATCGCGACGAAGCGGCTCTTTACTAGCAACCAATTCATCTATCATTTGAATTATGGTAGCAGCATTTGTGGAAGTCAAATTGTCTGCAAGTTGCTTCATCAATTTAATTCCAGTTTGCATCTGCTGCTTCAAAGGGGCTATATATTTCTCCCAAGCTTTTTGCTTGCTTTCTTTAATCAATAATTTAGCATTCATTTCTATCTCCAACAGTTCATTTTCTTCTGCCAAGGAATTTTCTAATAACCATGTCCTCATTTGACTGTTACAATCCCATTCCTTTTCCCAGGCAAGCCGCTCCGGGCTTTTATACCTTTCATGACTGCCAGAAGTAGAGTGACCTTGTGGTTGGGTGATCTCTTCAATATGAAAAATTGCAGGGGTATGGGTATCTCTTATTTTTTGAATCGCTGGTTCTAGCACTTCACACATGCCTGCATAATCCCAACCTTTCAAATTGTAGATATCTACACCATTCGTACCCTCTTTTTTTTCCATTCCCTGCAGGGCAGTAGAAATGGAACCCTTAGTGGTTTGAAGCTCTTTTGGAACCGAAATGCCATATCCATCATCCCAAACAAAAATAGCCAGTGGAATTTGAAGTACTCCGGCCGCATTTACCCCTTCCCAAAAATGTCCTTCTGAAGTAGATGCATCTCCGATGGTGCAAAAACAAACTTCATTTCCATTATCACTTAAATGCTTGTGTTGTTTATAAACGGGAGAATTTCGAAATAGTTTGGAAGCCAATGCCAAACCCAATGCCCTGGGTATCTGACCAGCGGTGGGCGCCATATCGCTGCTGCTGTTTTTTATATTGACTAGGTCAAGCCAATCTCCATTTTTATCCACTATTTTGGTAGAAAAATGGGCATTCATCTGTCGACCTGCACTAAAGGGATCATGTTCAATATTTGGATCAGAAAACAACTGCGAAAAATATTGTTCCACCGTAGCCACTCCAGCTGCAAACATAAAGGTCTGGTCACGATAATAACCCGCCCTAAAATCGCCCGGTTTAAAAAATTTAGCAACGGCCACTTGAGCTACTTCCTTGCCATCGCCAAATATGCCAAATTTAGCTTTACCCGTCAAAACCTCCTTTCGACCCAATAAACTGGTCTCCCTGCTTTCGCAGGCTAAACGGTAGTCATTTAGCACTTCATTGCGAAAATGATCAAAACTCAGCTGCTCCTGTAATGCAATGTCATTGGAATTTACTGTATCCATTTAACAAATGTAAATTATACTTGTGATGATTGTTAAAAATATGGTAATCAAATAAACAATTTGTTAGGATTTTACTTATTTTTTTTTAAATTTGCTGACAAGGTTGGAATTTTAAAAAAAGTAATAATTCTGCACTTAAACTAATAAAAATGGGTAATCTGACGTTAAATCAATACTTTTATATTTATTAAACTAACAGAAATAATAAAAAATCAAATACCAATTATCAATTATTATTAAAAAATATACTCCAAATTCCATTAAAGTGGTACATTAGTAGTCAAAATAAACCAAATCACCATGAAAAAACAAATTATTCCAATTTCCTTTTTGTTTGCGGCAATATTAATGTTAGGCTCTTCAAGTGTAAATGCGCAGGCTAATATAATTGGCAAGCCTACCCCTATTCCAATTCAATATTCATTACAAATAGCCCAATTTGACTTTCCAAATCAAATGAATTGGGCAGATGCTAAAAAGGCTTGTGAAGGACTAGGAGAAGGATGGAGATTGCCATCCAAAGATGAACTCAATTCAATGTACATCAATAAAAATACTATTGGCGGCTTTAGTTCAAACTCATATTGGAGTTCCAGTGAGATGTCCATTTTCGCTTGGAATCAATACTTTAACTATGGTGGCAAAATCAGT
>JBIKOV010000382.1:0-9456 GCA_044357815.1 Ferruginibacter sp.
TGCCATGAAGGGAATAAATTACTCCCGTTGGTGAAGGTGTGATTATTTGGGTAAAATAGCTGGTATCTGCCTTATTGCTACAACCTGCATTAGAAATATTGGTAAAGCTAAATCTGCGCATAGTTGACGGAATTGCATTGGGCAGTCGCAATGAATACGGTGCCTGCGTAATTCCACTGATGGTTATAGGTGCTTTATTATCTTCTCTATAAGTAAAACTCCATGGTGATTGTCCGCTAAAGTTCAGCGTAAGTGTATCTGCAGGGTACTTACAGATATTATTATTACCGCTAATGATAGTTCGTGGCAAAGGTAATACCGTAACATTGGCATTGAATTGATTGCTCACGCAGCCTGAATTATTGGCTGTTACCTTATACACTGCAACACCATTTAGTAAAGTCAAATTAGTCAATACCTGCTTAATAGAATCCACTCCTTGAACTACATTACTGATTCCAAAAATTGAATTCGCTGGAGTAACCACTGGAAGTGCCCAAGTATAGGTAGTTCCTTTAGGCGCATTAACAGGGGTTGCATTAAAGGCGTTACCACTACATATTTCGGCCGCCTGATCACCAAATACCGGCATTTGAACACCCACTCCAACTGCAAGTGTAAATGGTGCGCCTATACAACTACCTGCTACAGGTGTGATGCTGTAAAATACTTTTGCTGATGCATTGGTTGTATTCAGCAGGTTAAGACTAATGGTAGCCGATGGCGAAACCTGTGCTGATGTACCCATTACTGCTCCAAAAGGTTGAACGGTTGGCGGGTTCCAGCTATACTTGGTCCCTATTGGTACCGGCATTGGATTAATCGTAATTGGGGTGCCAGAACAAGTACTGTCCTTCATATCGCTGATGATAGGCGTTGGATTAATGGATACATTTAAAGTAAATGTATTACCTGCGCAACTTGCGGTTGAAGGGGTAATTATATAGGTTGCCGTATTTAAAATATTATTCTTGCTCGATAAGGTTTGGCTAATACTAGCTTGTCCAACTGATTGAGCGCTTCCACCCGTAAGACTATTAGAAGGCGTAGAAATTGGATTCGACCAAGTATATGTGGTACCTGTAGGCGCTATCTCCGGTACAAAATTAAATGGCGAGCCGCTACAAATATTGGCCAGGGTTTGATTGGCCACTACCGGCAATGGCCGAAGGGTAACGGCTAATTTAAAAGGAACCCCTTCACAAGTACCTGCTCTTGGTGTAATGGTATAGTTAGCTAAGGCAGACACCAAGGTTTTGCTGGTAAGCGTTTGGCTGAAAATTGGCTGGTAGAATGTTTCAGCGGTACCTCCCGTTAAACTTCCATTGGGAATATATACCGGCGTACTCCAAATATACTCAGTGCCAGTTGGTGTAGCAATAGTTGGCAGCGTAAATGGCGAATTGCTACAAGCAATAATCGACTGATTCGTAATAGATGGCGCTGGTTTTACAGGTACAGTTACCGATTGAGTAGAAGAACATCCGTTGGCAGTAAGTTTATAGTTATATTCAACCACCACCAAACTGTTAGAAGTATTGACTAAACGTTCTAATGGATTATAGGTACCAGTGGCAGCAATATTGCTAATGGATGCCTGCACCACCCTACTCCAGGTGAATACAGTTCCGGTGATATCAGCCGTTGGGAAATAACTAAACTGCTCGCCGCTACAAATAGCAGGTCGGTCATTGAGGCTGGTCAGTGACGGTATTGGATTAACGGTAACTTTTACAATTTGAGTTTCAGTACAGGCCGTATTGGTGACTAGGTTGTAAACATAGGTAACTTCAATTGGAGCAGAAGTAATATTGATCAATTTCTCATTCGGATTATTAAGACCAATGGCGGAGGGATTGCTAATGCCTGCCACTACAGTTCTTGTCCATTGAAAACTAGTGCCCGCGGTATTGCTGGCCGGCATATAAGAGAAAATATCACCGCTACAGATTGCCGGAGGATTTACAGAAACCGATAATTTGGTAGCTGGATTCACCACCACGGTAACATTGAATGGATTTCCAATACAGCTACCTACCTTAGGTACCACTGTATAATAGGCTTGAGCAGCAAGATCTGTGGTATTGCTCAAAACTTGTGAAACACTCAGCTGTGGAAAGGACTGCATTACAGCTCCACTCAGTGAGCCAAAAGGTGTCATCACCGGTGTAGTCCAGGTATATTGAGTGCCAAAAGGAACAGGAGAAGGAATAACAGAAAAAGATTCCCCCGAACAAATGGTTCTTGACTGATTGGCCACAACTGGTGTAGGATTAACTGGAACGGTCACTTTAAAACTATTGCCGGTACATCCAAATGCAATTGGTGAAACCAAATATTGAACTGAATTAGCAACGTAATTGGTAATCGTCAATGTTTGACTTATTTGGGCCTGACCTTGCTGTGGGCTAATACCCAGCAGGCCTGCTGAAGGAGTGGCGGTTGGATTACCCCAAGAATAAAGTATGCCCGTAGGTACATTGGTAGGGGCAAAAACAAATGACGAGGCGCTACAAATTGAGTTTAAAACAGTATCTCTAACCGCCGGAATTGGATTAACAGTGGCAGTTAAGGTAAAGTCATTACCCCGACAAGATCCAGCTATAGGAGTAATAGTATATGGTACAACAGCAGGATACAAAGATGCATTGCTCAATGTTTGAGTAATAACAGCCTGAGCTGAGCCCAAGGTTGCTCCTTTAATGATGTCTATTGGATTACTAGAAGTAGAAGGGTCAGCCCAAGTATACGTTGTTCCAAGAGGCGCATTTGGAGGATTGATTACAAATGTTTCATTGCTGCAAGATGTATTGGATTGAGGGGCAATTGAAGGCCTTGGGTTTATGGCAACCGAAAGTACTTGAGTGCTAGAGCATCCATTAGCAGAAATCGTATAGGTGTACCCAACGAAAACTTTACCGGAAGACACATTTACCAATATTTCATTCGGATCACCAAGGCCTGTACCTTTTGCATTGCTAATACCAGGCACAATATCTCTTACCCAACTAAATACAACAGGATTTGGCGTACTAGAAGTGGGAGAATAATTAAACACCAACCCACTACATTGTGCTGCAATAGTAGTACTACTAGTTATTACAGGAATTGGATTTACCCATACAGTTACATCCTGAGTTTTAACACAAGCTGCTCCTGTGGTAAGGGTATAAGTATATACTACAGAAATCGGAGCAGCTGTTTCATTCACCAGTTTTTCGCTAGGATTGCCAAATCCTGAGCCGGCTGAATTTTGAATTCCTGCTTTTGCAGCCCTAGTCCAGGTAAAAATAGTTCCCAATGTAGTACTCGTTGGATTGTAACTAAATAGCTCATTACTACATATTGCCGGAGGGTTAAGAGATGAACTTAATCTAGTTCCGGGGTTTACTATTACATTAATATTATAAGAAAGACCTGTACAATTGGCTGTTTTGGGCACTACCACATAAACCGCCTGAGCTGGTAAATTAGTTGTATTAACCAATGTTTGAGAAAAGTTATTTTGTCCAGAAGGCTGGCTAGAGCTTCCACTAATAGTTCCTAATGGCGTTTGTGTTGGACTCACCCAAGTATAAGTAGTTCCAGTTGGAACCGATTCTGGTGTAACAATAAAAGGAACTTCAGAACAAATGCTTAGCTCCTTATTGGATACCACCGGAGTAGGATTTACAGGAACAGTCAATAAGAAATTAGCTCCTGAGCATCCCTCAGCTGAAGGACTAACTGTATAAACAGCTGTATTGACCACTAAGTTTGTCATGGTCAGCACCTGGGTAATTGGTGATTGACTAACCTGTGGAGTTGCACCACTTAAACCTGCTGTAGGGCTGATCACTGGATTACCCCAAGAAAAAACAGTACTGGAAGGAATGCCGGTTGGTACAAAACTGAAAGCGGTTCCACTACAAATAGCGGGCAGTCTTGTATCTAAAACAACTGGTATTGGATTCACTCTAACAACTAAATCAAATGGATTTCCAAAACAAGCATTCGCTGATGGCGTAATAGAAAAAGTAGCGGTGCCAAAAGCAATTACTGATGTATTGACTAATGTCCTACTAATATTAGCTTCTAAATTACCTGATGAGATTGCCCCTGATACTTCTGTCACTTGATTATCAGGGAAACTGCTTGGGGCGGGCCATGAGTATTTCGTTGCAGTTGGAACTAAATCAGGTTCAACTGTAAAACTGGCTCCGCTACAAATTGTTGCAGATTTAGCCAAAACAACCGGCACAGGTTTTACAATAACTGAAATAATCTGTTCACTGGTACAGTTATTAGCAGTAATAGCATAGTTATAGTCAACTGTTATGCTAGCTAGCGTAGTGTTGATGAGTTTTTCAATTGGATTGCCTGTGCCAGATTCTGCAGCATTTGCAATACCAGGGATAATACTTCTTGACCACCTAGTAATAAAGCCTGTGGTTAATGAATTCGGAACATAATTAAATACTTCTCCGCTACAGCGTGAATTTATAGCAATTGAACTTGAAAATATAGGTGATGGATTCACAACAACCCTTACAGTCTGGCTATTAGTACAACCTCCTGAAGTAGTGAAATTATACACATAAACTACCGGAATTGGATCAGTTGAGGTGTTAATCAAGGTCTCATTTGGATTTCCTGTGCCAGCACTTGCCCCATTACTAATGCCTGCAACAATTGCCCTTGTCCAATTATAGTTAATAACGGTGGTGTTACTTAAAGGAGTATAACTAAATATGGTATTGCTACAAATTGCAGGGGGTGCTAAACTGCTAGTCAACTCTGGAAAAGGCGTTACAGTGACATTCACTATAAATGGCGCACCCGCGCAAGCTAAGCCAGCTGTAGTAGATGAAGGGGTCACCGTATAGGTTAAAGTTGCATCTAAACTGGTATTATTGGTAAGTAATTGAGATATTGAAGTCGCTGGCGTTACCTGGGCTACACCCCCTGCAATTGCACCTGCCGTAAGCTGTAAAGGCAATGGCCAAGTATAAGTAGTACCTACCGGCACTACATCAGGAGTAACTAAGAAAGTTTGGTTACTACAGATTGATTTGTTCTGTGTAACTATCCGAGCAATAGGATTCACATTTACGGTTACAGTAAATGTATTTCCATCACATCCATTAGCAGAAGGAGTTACGGTATATGTTACAGTGGACTGAGTAGTACCTGTATTGATCAAGGTTTGGCTTATGGAAGTTTGCAAAGTACTTGCATTGCCACCAGTTACACTACCCAATGGACTAACTGCAGGACTGTTCCACCGATAGGTAGTACCCGCTGGTAAGCTAGTTGGAGTATAAGAAAATGCAGTTCCGCTACAAATTGTTAACGTGGCATTGCTAGCAGCTGGCGTTATAGGATTAACAGTTACAGCTACAGTAAATGGTGCGCCTATGCAGGTGCTGTAAGTTGGATATACTATATAAGTTAATATGCCTGGAGTAGTAGTAATATTACTCAAAACCTGACTCACTTTAGTTTGTGCACTCAAAGCAGATCCACCAGTTACTCCTGCAGGGTTACTTATAGGGAGCGCCCATGTATATGTTGTACCTATTGGTACATTTATTGGAGATACATCAAATGCTTCTCCACTACAAATCGTTCTTGTTTGCGGTGATGCAACCACCGGAACGGGTTTTACAACCACCGAAACAATCGTATCGCTTGAACATGCATCTGCAGTTATTCTATATTTATAGTAAACGGGAATATTTGCAATGGTGGTATTATAAAGGATCTCGCGAGGATTTCCGGTTCCTGATCCTGCCAAATTACTAATGCCTGTAATTACATCCCTTGTCCAGGTGGCTACCGCGCCAGTAGTGTTTGAAGTAGGCTCAAAATCAACTGCAACTCCCTGACAAATTGGAGAATTTATGGCCAACATAGTAGCATTGGATAGTACAGGCGTTGGGTTTACCACTACCCTAACGGTCTGTACTTTAACACAATTCCCAGCTGTACTTAAAGTGTAAATATAATCAACTGGTATTGGCGCACTGGTGATATTAATCAATATCTCCATTGGATTATCGGTTCCAGTTGCTGCCAGATTAGATATCCCTGTTATAAAAGCTCTTGACCAGGTAAAGCTGGTTCCTGCTGTATTGCTAGTTGGAGTATAATTAAATGCTGTTTTGCTACAAATAGCCGCAGGTGTTAAACTACTAGTCAATACAGTAGCCGGGTTAACGGTAACATTTACTAAAAATTTAGTAGGTGCTGTACAAGTGCCTGCCAAAGCCGTAGCGGTTACCATATACTGAATCGTAGCCGGCGTAAAATTGGTATTTGTATTGGTAAGGGTTTGCGAAATGTTAGACACAGGGGTAGCCTGGGCATTTCCTCCTATGATACTGCCTGCAGGCGTTTGCACAGGAATATCCCATACATAGGTAGTTCCATTAGGTACTGGTGAAGGAGTAACAGTGAACGTTTCACCAGAACATATTGTAGCCAATTGAGTGCTGATAGTAGGTACTGGATTTACAGTCAACAATACAGTAAAATTAGTACCCGTACATCCATTTGCTATAGGCGTTACGTCATAGGTTACTAATGAAGCTAGATTGGTTAAATTAGTAAGTATTGAACTATTAATGGTCGTTTGCAATGTTTTAGCATCCGTTCCTGTAACAGTATTGATCGGATCCACAATAGGATTACTCCAAGAATAGGTAGTTCCGGTTTGTGTAACTGGAGGTGCATAAACAAAAGGATTTCCACTACAAATTGCTGGTGCAGTATAGGACGCTATAGCCGCGGGTTTCGGATTAACGGTTACCTCTACCAAAAATGGAATTCCTGGACAGCCATTGGCACTCCAAGGCGTTACGGTGTAAATTAATATTGCCGGGAAAGCCGTAACATTGGTTAATAGTTGACCGATGGTAGTTTGTGAAGTCCCTGAAATCCCGCCACCAACAGCTCCCGTTGTAACATTTAATGGCGTTGGCCAAGTATACACAGTACCAACTGGTACTTTTGTAGGGATGGCGCTAAAGGTTGAATTACTACAGATACTAGTAGTTATTTTATTTACCACCGGTATAGGATTCACCACCATAGTCACTACTTGAGTACTAGCACATTCAGTACCCGATTTTATTACAGTAAAGGTATATGGAACATTTACAGCAGTAGTTAAGGTATCTACCAATATTTCTGAAGGGCTAATAGCACTACCTACAACAGCCGGATCGTAGGTTCCATTGGCTGCTATATTACTTATTCCATAAACAGCATTTCTTTGCCAAGTAAACCTAGAACCAGGATCAATACTAGAGGTTGGCGTAAAAGTAAACGTACTGCCACTACATTGTACCAATGGAGTTAAACTGGTTAGTAATGGCGTTGGATTTACAAGCACATATACTTTCTGAGTATTGGGGCAGTTGACCGCTGCAGTATTTAAAGTATATATATATTCAACCAGTATTGGCAAAGAAGTTGTATTAATCAATGTTTCATTGATATTACCCGTGCCCGAACTGGCGGGGTTACTGATACCGCTACCGCTAACATTCGCTCTTGACCAGTTAAAAGTAGTGCCGACTGTTAAAGAAGCAGCAGTATAAGTAAAAGCTGTTCCACTACAAACTGGGGTAGCATTACCGGAGGTAGGGGGTGTAGGGTTTAATTTAGGAGTAGGGTTCACCCTCACCGTTACTATTTCTGTATTTGAACATCCACCTGAGGTAACAGTAAATGCGTACCCAACCGAAATCTGAGCCGTAGAAGTATTAGTTAATATTTCATTAGGGTTATTGGTCGAGCCATTAGTCAATGGCTGCTCCTGAATAAAAGCTGAATACAATCTTTGCCAAGTATAAGTAGGTGTTGGAGTTGAAGTACTATGAGCATCATAAATGAATCTAGTGCCGCTACAAATATCAGGAGGTGTAAGTGAAGAGCTAAGTGCAATGGCAGAAGCTGCTCCACTTTTAACAGTTACCGTAATAATAAATGTGCTACCCGGACAGCCACTGGTACTAGGTGTTACAGTATAAGTTGCGGTAGCATCTGAGCCCGTCGTATTGGTGAGCGTTTGGCCAATATAAGCAATCCCCGCCTGTGCACTTCCCCCTTCAATAGCCGTTGGTGAAGGGGCTATGGCTGGATTCGTCCAAGAATAGGTAGTGCCATCAACAACGCCTGTAGGAAAAACAAAAAATTTGGTTCCACTACAGATGGTGATATTTGAATTAGCAATAACCGGAATGGGCGAAGGGTTAACATTGACTTTAACCGATTGAGTAACGCTACAATTAGTTTCTGTATTCGTAAGTGTATAATTATACGTTACTGTCTGGGTTGAATTTGAGCTATTTGTAAGGGGTTCACTAATACTTCCTGTACCTGAAGCGACTAAACCACCATTGATATTGGCATTGGTAACTCTTACCCAAGAATAACTAATTGTAGTTTGGGCAGAGGTGGGCGTATAATTAAAAGTGGCCCCACTACATATATTACTTGGGAAAACAGTAAAATTGCTAGTTAACGAAGGCTGTGGATAAACGGTAATATTTACATACTCGGTATCTACACAAGCTGCATTACTAAGCAAAACTTGATAAACAGCTACCACCTTATCGGCATTTACATTTTTCAGCAATTCGCCAATAGTGGCTGAGTTGCCTGAACCTGAAAAAGGTTCTAAACCGGGATTAGTTCCTGCCCTGCTCCAAGCAATGGAAGTGCCAGCAAGTGAAGAGGTAAGCGGATAGTTAACCGTACCCCCGCTGCATAAACTTGCATCTGGAGTGGCGCCGATTAAAAAAGGAACCGGCTTCACTGAAACAGTTACAGTTGCCGTGCTTGTACAGCCGGTAAGCCTATTGGTTAGCGTATAAATATAACTCACTGGAACGGCAGCCAGTGTAGTGTTTATAAGCCTCTCCTCAGGACTACCTGTACGGGCCACCACCACTGCCGGATTGCTAATTCCCGCCACTACCGCTCTTGTCCATGTGAAATCAACATCCGGATCCTGATTGGAAGTGGGTGCATAAGAAAAAAGCGACTTACTACAAATAGCTGCTGGAGAAGGGGTACTAGTTATAACTGGTTTAGCATTTACAACTACATCAATATTCTGTGTATTAGTACAAAGAGTGGTATTATTTACAAGTCTATACACATACCGTACTGTTAGTGGGCTCGTTGAGGTGCTTGTAAGCGTTTCATTTACATTGCCAATTCCAGTTGTCCCAGTTGGAGTAATACCCACAACAGTTGCTCTTGTCCAGGTAAACGCAACATTTGCGGTGGCACTGGTAGCTGTATATATAAACGGCTGGATACTACATATAGCAGCCGGAGTGAAAGTGCTGCTTAATGTAGGTAACGGATTGACCGTAAGCGTAGCCGAAGCGCTTGCACTTTGGCATGCCGTGATGATATGCTTAATAATTACGGAATAGGTGCCTGCGGTATTTGCGGTAAAAC
>JBIKOV010000376.1:0-2587 GCA_044357815.1 Ferruginibacter sp.
TCAGCGGGAAATATTTGTAAATGCCCCAGACAATATTATGGTGATGAGATTAACGACCAATAGGAAGGGTGGACTAACTTTTGATGTATCTTCTAAAAGCCAGTTGCGTTATACGTTATCTGTAAGTGGAAGCAATGAACTAGTTGTAAGTGGAAAAGCGCCAGCCCGTTTAGATCCAAGTTATTACAACCCTAAAGGAAGGATTCCAGTGGTATATGAAGATGTATCCGGTTGTAATGGGATGCGGTACCAATACAGAATGAAAGCAATTTCAAACGATGGGAAAATTGCTACTGACACTTTTGGTATTCACGTTATGAATGCCAGCGAAGTAATTATTTACATTTCAGCGGCCACTAGTTTTAATGGTTTTGATAAATGTCCTGATTCACAGGGTAAAAATGAAAAAGCAATTGCTGAAGCAGCTATTCAAAAAGCGGTTAAAAAAACTTATGCTGTCTTGCGAAAATCGCATATTGGCGATTATCAAAAATATTTTAACAGGGTAAGTCTTACTATAAGAGACACTGCTTCGCAAAAGCAGGAATCACTTTCTACCTATGAAAGATTGAGTGCCTTTTCTAAAAGGTCGTATGATCCAAACTTTGAAACATTGTATTTTCAATTTGGCCGGTATTTATTGATTTCATCTTCTAGGCCAGGGGGGCCGCCAGCCAACTTGCAAGGCATTTGGAACAAAGAGATGCGGGCACCCTGGAGTTCCAACTATACAATCAATATCAATACGCAGATGAATTATTGGCCTGCAGAAGTAACCAATCTTTCAGAAATGCATCAACCGCTGCTGGAATTCATAAAGGACTTATCGGTTACTGGTACCCGAACTGCCAAAGAGTTTTACAATGCAAAGGGATGGGTAGCGCATCACAATTCCGAAATTTGGGCTACCTCTAATCCTGTGGGAGATCTAGGCAAGGGAGATCCTGTTTGGGCCAACTGGTATATGGGTGGCAACTGGCTATGCCAACATTTATGGGAGCACTATGCTTTTACTGGGGATAAAAAATTCTTGGCTGAAAAAGCATGGCCGATAATGAAAGAAGCCGCTCTCTTTACTTTTGATTGGCTAGTACTTGATAAAAATGGTTATCTAGTAACCGCCCCATCCACTTCTCCAGAAAATATATTTAAAGATAGTATGGGTCATAGGCAAGCTGTATCTGTAGCTACTACCATGGATATGTCGATCATCCGGGATTTATTTGGCAATTTAATTGAGGCTTCTAAAGTATTGGGAATTGATACTGCATTTAGGAATACACTCATAGAAAAAAGAAAGCAGCTGTTGCCGTTGAAAATTGGCAGCAAGGGGCAAATATTGGAATGGTATAAGGAATTTGAGGAAGTTGAACCCCACCATCGACATACTTCTCATTTGTTTGGTTTACATCCTGGCAGAGAAATTTCCGCCTTAACGCCTGAATATTTTGCTGCAGCAAAGAAGTCCCTAGAGATTAGGGGAGATGATGGTACCGGGTGGAGTAAGGCTTGGAAGATTAACTGGTGGGCAAGGCTTTTGGATGGGGATCATGCATATCGTTTGATAAGGGAATTGATGCATTTAACGGAAAGTGGTGGAACCAATTATGTCGGCGGCGGGGGTACCTACCCCAATTTTTTTGATGCACATCCTCCTTTTCAAATAGATGGTAACTTTGCAGCTACTGCTGGTATTGCTGAAATGTTATTGCAAAGTCATTTGGGTGAAATCAATTTGCTGCCTGCATTGCCTAGTAATTGGAAAGATGGTTCAGTAAAAGGGTTAAAGGCAAGAGGAGGATTTGAAGTGAGTATAAACTGGAAGGGACATCAACTAAATGATGCAAGTGTACGATCGCTCAACGGAGGAAAATGTGTAATACGATCAGCCGTTCCTTTAATGGTAAAAGGAATGAAAATAATATCGCATAAAATGGAGAAAGACTATGTTCTTTCATTCAATTCGGTTAGTGGGCAAACCTATATTTTGTCAATCAATTAATTTTTTTGTTGAAATAAAGTATTGAGTCCAATTTTTATCCCATTCTAACCAAATAAATTTCAATAAAAAATTATATGACTAGATTCGCTTTTTTATTGATCTGGCTTCCAACTAGTATAAAAAATGTAAAAATTAATGATTGATATGAATAAGAAAATCACTTTTTCGTTTGTTGTTTTGTGTACATTGTTCTTCTTTGGAGGACTAACTGCTCAACAGTCCAATATCTGGTCGGCAGAAAAAGCCAACAATTGGTATAAAAGTCAAGGCTGGTTGGTTGGTGCCAACTTTTTGCCCAGTACTGCCATCAACCAATTGGAAATGTTTCAGGCTGATACATTTGATCCTGCAACGATTGATCGCGAGCTTTCCTGGGCAGCCGCTATCGGTATGAATACCATGCGCGTGTATCTGCATGATCTGGCATGGAAAGCAGATGCGGCAGGATTTAAAAAAAGAATGGATGAGTTTTTATCGATTGCCGAAAAAAATAAAATAAAAATTCTGTTTACCATTTTTGATGATTGCTGGAATCCGGATGCAGCCATCGGTTTGCAACCTGCTCCAAAACCGGGTATTCATAAT
>JBIKOV010000377.1:0-2571 GCA_044357815.1 Ferruginibacter sp.
GTCAAATTGAATTTCAAAGAAATTTCCAGCTTTCAATAGTTTTCCTTTTTCATCGGAAATGATTTTGTATTGCAGGCCACCTTCTGCTTTTTTGAAAGGTTTACTACAACTTGCGAATAACAAAGATGTTACTGCTAATAAATAAAAAAAGTGTTTCATGGTTATGTATTTAAAATTGATAATTACTTAATTGATCTTTATTTTCGGCCATCGCGGCTTTAAACTGAGCTACCACAGCATCCAAGGAGTCCTTACTTTGTCCTCCTGCTGCGTTAAAATGCCCTCCTCCGCTAAAATATTTCCTAGCAAAGGTATTCACATCAAAGCCACCTTTACTCCTAAATGAACATTTTCTTTCTTCTCCCCTATCGATAACGATAGCAGCTAGTTTGATGCCTTTAATGCTTAAGGGGTAATTTACCAACCCTTCTGTATCACCGGTTATAACATCGAATTTTATCAGATCCTGTTGAGGAATCGCTATCAATGCTGTGTTGTATTCATAAAATACTTCCATCCTATTCTGTAAAACATGACCTATAAAGCGAAACCTGTTTTCAAGATAATTGTCAAATAACGCTTCGTGTACACGGCTATGTTGTAACCCCTTATCCTTTAAAGTAGCCACCATTCTATGAACAGATGCAGAGGTACTCGGGAATCTAAAAGAGCCTGTATCCGTCATCACACCAGCATAGAGACAATCAGCTACTGATTCATCAATATTTGCTTCATTTCCGGAATCCATGATTAAGTCATACACCATCTCACAAGTTGAACTTTTTCGAGTATCACTAATTCCATAGGTAAATTTATCTATCTGTGGCTCCTGGTGATGATCAATCAAAATTCTTTTTCCACTTGCATTTGAAAGCCGTTCCTCCATTCTTTTGGTTCGACTAAGGGTGTTGAAATCAAGACAAAAAATCCAATCTGCAGCATCAATTGCCGCATTGGATTCTGCTGTTTGTCTTTCATAATCCAATACCAATTTTGTACCCGGCATCCAATCTAAAAAATCAGCCCAATTAGTGGGTGAAATCACTGTTACCTCATGTCCAAATTGCTTTAAAAAATGAAATAATCCCAAAGAAGAACCCATTGCATCGCCATCTGGCTTTTGATGAGTAGTAATAACTACCTTTTTAGGATCCTTTAATAAGGAGAATATATCATTTATTTGAAGCATAAAGCGGGCAAAAGTATGGAAAAAATGTCAGTTTGAATTTTGTTGGGTGAGATTTAAATTAATTTTCTAAAAATGAACCATTGGTGATTTTTAAAATATAACAAATAAAACATAATTCTTGAATACTCGAAAATAGGTCCGCATCCAATATTAATCAAATTTAAAACTGATTTAAACAAATATGGGCTATCATAAAATTACCTATCAGCCATAAAACTTACTATCTTTGCGCCTCAAAATAATAAATATGAGCAATAGAACCTTTACAATGATTAAGCCCGATGCAACCAAAAAAGGTCATACCGGTGCAATTTTGGAAAAAATAAATGCAGCAGGTTATAGAATAGTAAGCTTGAAAATGCTTCACTTGTCTGCCGATAAAGCGGGAGAATTTTATGCTGTACATAGGGAAAGGCCTTTTTATGGAGAACTAGTTGAATTTATGAGTAGCGGTCCTATTTCTGCAGCAATCCTTGAAAAAGAGAATGCAGTAGAAGATTTTAGGATTTTAATTGGAGCTACTAATCCAGCTCAGGCTGCAGAAGGAACTATTCGTAAATTATTTGCGGCTTCTATTGGCGAAAACGCCATTCATGGCAGTGATAGTGATGCCAATGCTGCTATCGAAGGTGATTTTTTCTTTAGTAAGCTGGAGCAATTTTAATAATTAATTTAATTTTTTATAAGAAAGGCCGCTATTTCTGGACTGAATCCCTAAAGTTGGACGAGGTTAATAATTAAGTTTTAAAGTGATGAGCTCGGTATTGTACCGGGCTCTTTCCATTTAGATTAAATTCGATTTCTACTTCAAAACATTGAATACAAATTAAAATCATGAAATAGCCAGAAGGAAATGTTCACACCACCCGAAAATGAATATTTGGCTATTCCATTTGGCCATTAAAAAACTAAATATAAACAAAGGAAAAGATTCTTTATTATTGAATTACTCAAAAAAGGCCTTTGTGAATTGATCACTGGAATCCTATTTTGGTTGCATATTTTAGCTGTGTTTAAAAAGTTAGGGAAATTCACACAATCTTATGGATACTTCCCATTTATATCTTTATCGCTATTCCAAATTTGATAATTAATATTGTAAATGACACTTCTTTGGGTTAATTTCTTTTGTAAGTCCTTAATATTCAAATCTTGAACAGATTTATTTTGCTCTACTGCTAAAGCTGCAGCTATACCAGCACTATTCCCAAGTTGCATCCAAGTACTTTCTACTCTTGCAGAACAAAATGCTACATGCGAAACCGAAAGACAGACAGGAACAAGCAAATTGGAGCACTCATTTTGTTTGGGAGTTATTGTACGATATGAAAACTCATAAGGATTAGAAATTGGCTCCCAAATTCGACCTTCATTGACAAATT
>JBIKOV010000379.1:0-2558 GCA_044357815.1 Ferruginibacter sp.
TTAGTGCCATCGTAGACGATCTTGCTTTCAGACAAAATGTACAAACTACCGAAGCGGAAATATTAGAATTGATATTACAAATTCAACAGTTCGATCCTCCAGGAGTATGTGCTAGAAATTTACAGGAGTGCTTGCTCATTCAATTGGAAAGAAGGATTGGAGAAGGGGGAACTGTGGAAATGGCAATCAAAGTATTGAGTAAACATTTTGAAGAATTCACTAAAAAACACTACGAAAAGATTGAACGCGGACTAAATATTACGGATGATCAACTTAGAGAAATCATTCACCAAATTGTCAAATTAAATCCAAAGCCCGGTGGAAATGTTGGCGGAAATGGTAAAGGAGAAGGGTATGTTATCCCCGATTTTTTTATCGTAAATAATATTGGCAAATTGGAGCTCACCCTCAACAGCCGAAATGCCCCTGATCTTAGAATAAGTGAAGGTTACCGCGATATGCTGAAAGATTATGATCGAGGCACAAAAAAAGATAAAAGACAAAAAGAAGCGGTATTATTTATCAAGCAAAAAATTGATTCTGCCAAATGGTTTATTGATGCCATAAAGCAACGACAACATACGCTGCTGAGTACAATGGAAGCCATTATGAATTACCAATATGATTTTTTTGTAACTGGCGACGAAACCGAAATGAGGCCAATGATTTTGAAAGATATTGCTGAAAAAACTAATCTAGATATTAGTACGGTAAGCAGAGTTGCCAACAGCAAGTTTGTTCAGACCGAATTTGGCACCTACCGATTAAAATTCTTTTTCAGTGAAAGTTTACAAACTGACAGTGGGGAGGAAGTTAGTACAAGGGAAGTGAAAAAAATTCTAAGTGACCTAATTAGCGAAGAAAATAAAAAGCACCCTTTAAGTGATGAAAGGTTGACTGAATTGCTACAAGAAAAAGGATATAATATTGCAAGAAGAACTGTTGCTAAATACAGAGAGCAACTGAATGTGCCGGTAGCAAGATTAAGAAAGGAATTATAAATCAGTCCCCACCTTAAAAAGGGGCATAAAAATATGCAAATGCCAATCCAGGTTGTAGAAAATAAAAAGATCCTTTCGAATGAGTCTGTTAATCACTCGCCAATGATACGGCTATTGGCTAACTTTTTTTCTTACGCATTTCACCCCATTCTTATTCCGCTCTATGTAACCTGGGTGCTAGCTTTTATTCATCCCACCTATTTTATAGGCTTTAGTACAATGGGCAAAAATAAAATATTATTGCTAGTAGCCATTAATGCCTTTGCATTTCCTGTGATTGCCGTTCTACTGCTAAAAGGATTAGGTTTTATCGATTCTGTTTTTTTAAAAACTCAAAAAGACAGAATCATTCCTTACATCGCATCCATGACTTTTTTCTTTTGGACACAATATGTATTAAGAGAACAAAGCTATATTCCAAGAATATTGGTTGCATTTATGTTTGGAGTTTTCATATCCTCATCCGCTGCTTTGATTGCCAATATTTATTATAAAATAAGCATGCATGCAATAGGAATGGGTGGTTTGCTAGGTTTATTTCTGGTAATCATGCAACAAAATACCATGCTGATGACGGGGCCCTTAACTGTTGCCTTTTTGTTAACAGGCATTGTTTGCAGTTCCCGGATGATAGTAAGCGACCATCGACCAAAAGAAATTTATGCAGGTTTGCTAGTTGGCTTAATCTGCCAATTGATAGGAGCTGCCATTCACTTATAAAAGTTAAATACCGATTTTAAAAATTTTTATCCTCCATGCTAATTACTGAAAAAATAGGTAACGTCAATTTTTTTAACGTCAATAATCGAAAGGTAGATTACTTGATGCTGGAATGGCATGAAACCAATAAAATGGTATTGCATAAGCAAACCATTGCGGGGCTAACTGTAGTCATCGAATTGAATAGTGAAAATCAGCCACTGGCTGAGGGCGATATTATTTATGAGGATGATTTCAAAATTATTGTGATCGAACTGAATGAATGTGACGCAATCGTATTGCGGCCAAAATCCATGTTAGAAATGGGCAGAATATGCAATGAAATTGGGGCAAAACAACTGCAAGTGTTTTATCAGTCAGATGAAATATTGATTGCATTTGAAGCGGCCCTATTTCGCTCTTTTTCGTTAGCAGGGTATGATATTAGTCGGGGGAAAAGAAAACTAGTAACTCCATTAACAAAACCCAAACCTAATTTCACCTAGCCCTCCTTCTGTATACACATAGTGTAACATTCAAGCTATATGCTACTGATATCAGTATTAGCAAATACTTTCTGATACAGTTTTAGTCCATTTTTATCGAATATGAAAATCGGCAATTTGAATACCCAATACATTTGATACAATACTGGAACAATTACTACGAGGGATTAGAACTATTGCCATTGACTTAGGTTAGCTGTATTTTTTAACTTTACAGTAAATCCTAATTTTATGAATACACATACCTACTCTCCGTCATTTTTTTCGGTCTTGTTAAAGTTTTTTCAAAACGTTTTTAAGACGCTTTTTGAATCAAACGATAAGCGTAATATGAAGCGTTTGCGAGACTATC
>JBIKOV010000131.1:0-9325 GCA_044357815.1 Ferruginibacter sp.
GCTATTGACTGCGGCGAAATCATTTTACCAGTCACGCCACCAGATGCATTTGCACTGACAGCAACTACTGGATCAAATCCCAAGGTAGTAGCGGTACTAGATTGAATTTTGCTAAATAATGCGTTAGCAGATGTGTCAGATCCGGTAAGGAATACGCCTAACCATCCTAATATTGGCGAGAAGAAAGGGAATAATGCACCGGTACTTGCCAACGCAAAAGCCATTGTAATAGACATGCCAGAATAATTGGCTACAAAAGCATATCCTACGATCGAAGCAATCGTAATGATTGGGAACATTAATTGTTTTAATGTAGCGCCAAAGATTTTTATACTCTCTTTAAAAGAAATGCCAATCAAGGGAATAGAAAGTAAGGTTGCCAATATTACTGCCGAACCTGGTGCAGACAGATAATTAAAATCAAAGGCTTTGATGACTAATGGGCTTCCATCTGGTTTCAGAATTGAACCATCTAATCCGGGAATTTGGAATTTAGTGAACCCAATTGAATTTAAAGCATCTTTTACTGGCTGAAGTCCCCATGCAACGATGAATAATGTCATAATGATAAAAGGTGACCATGCCCTTAGTATCTGTAAAGCAGCATGTTTTAATGCTGAATCAAGTTGTACAGTAGGTTCTTCTTTAAATCTCCAAATAGTGGTAGGTTTCCAATATTTTAATAAAAACAACAAACAAAATATTGAAGCGAGGCCAGCTAACACATCCGGCAGCATGGGGCCCATATAATTCGAAGTAAACCATTGTACAAAAGCAAATGAAACTCCTGATATGATAATAGCCGGAAGCACTTCTACTGATTTTTTAAACCCCGACATTAATATGACCAAATAAAGTGGTAGCATTAAAGATAAAATAGGTAGCGTACGACCTACCATCTGAGAGATAGCCAACTCAGGAATATCTGACATACGTGAAGCCATCAATATTGGAGTACCTACAGACCCAAAAGCTACAGGTGCGGTATTTGCAATCAAACATAATCCTGCAGCATACAATGGATTAAACCCAAGGCCGACTAACATGGCGCCAGAAATAGCTACAGGCGCCCCAAAACCTGCAGCACCTTCCAAAAATGCTCCAAATGAAAATGCAATCAATAATGCCTGTAATCTTCGATCCGGCGTTATCGAAGCCATGAAATCTTTGATAATTTCAAACTGTCCACTCTTAACGGTTACATTAAATAAAAAAACTGCTGAGATAATAATCCAACAAATAGGGAACAAGCCATATAATGCCCCATGTAAAGTACTCAACATTACTAACTGAATAGGCATATGATAAGTAAGCATTGCAATTAACATTGCACTGATCAATGCGATTAAGCTAGTGATATAGCCTTTCATTTTTTGTAATAATGACCAGAAGATAAAAATAACAGGCATTGAAGCAACCAATGCTGAAAGTAGAATATTTTTATAGGGATCAATAATTTGGTTCCAGGGCATTTAATAAAATTTAGGTTCAAGTATAAAGTGGAATTTGTTCTTATAGCACTTGGTGAGGGGTTTGATATTTACATTTCCTTCTTGTCCATTATTAGAAAAGCCATTAATTATTTCTCCGGCACAAACAGAACCGCGTCTGCAACTAAAATTCCATCAGCATTTGTATTCGAGAGCTCAACATAGGCATTTTTACCTTTTGATAAATTACATTTCCCTAATAAAACCCACTCCCCTGCAGTTTGCCCTATCACCTGAACTTCAGACCGGTTTATGATTTTGGTGGCAGCTTGCTTCCCATCAAAAATAGTAACCTAGGTCTGTTGAGATCCATTTTGTAATTTAGGATAATAGATATAAATATGATAGCTTACCTCTTTCATTATTTGAGGTATTTGAGGTATAAACTTGACATACTTTTGATAATTAAATGATTTACCATAATACCAAAATGTATGTTTCAAAATTAAGAAAAATCACAAGCAAACTGACCATCCTGTACTAAGATCCTTAAAACATAGTAAAAGGATACTTCGCTTTGTTAAAAATAAGGATTTTAATTATTCTCGACTAGATTTTCCAATCTTGGTAAGAAAGCCTAATTTACCTCCTTGAAGGGTACAATTGGAAGTTCTTTTGAAAATTTAAAAATAGAATTAAAAAAAATTGTTTACAAACCTAGTTTTTTAAAAAAAAAGATGGATCATACGCAGTTGGATTTTTTAATACCGATAATTTTGGCAAAAAATCCAGCTTCTTATTTTCGCTGGGAAAATGAAAAGTCAAAAAAACACACCATTGAATTATCAAAACTTGGATTAAAAGGTATTGAAACCAATGTTTTTCCGAAGGTGGAAGATCCAATTGTTGGCCAGGTATCCTACCATATTAGAAATGGGAAACACGATATTCTATTATATGACTGGAATAATTACATCCAATTTGCTCATCAATTTATAAAATAATCAACTTATCACTATCATGCTAGAAAATTCAACTAGACAAAGCGAAAGAGAGTCATTATGCGAGATATTTACAAGTAGTTGGCTTTTTAAAGTTTTAATAAAAACAAATCCAATGTATCAATAATACTATAAAAAATTGTGCTAATTTTAAAAACAATGTAGTATCCGTAAAAATTTTACAAACAATTAGACCGATAGGTAAAATCCATCTGATTTATTTACCGGTCCTATTCTCAACTAGATTACTATACCGCTATCAAACTTTTTAAATCGCTTATATTTTTTTGGTAATTTCAGCAAAATGCAAATAATCTTTCAATCCTTCAATTAAAACCACATATGAAAACATTACTTCTTTCTATTAGTTTATTTGTAAGCTACCTAAGCGATGCACAGCAGAATAATCTTACACTTTGGTATACCAATCCAGCCCAGAAATGGACTGATGCTTTACCAGTAGGAAATGGCCGATTGGGCGGCATGGTCTTTGGCGGTATACAGCAAGAACGCATTCAATTAAATGAAGAAAGTGTTTGGGCTGGTTCGCCCATAAATAATAACAACCCAGGTGCAAAATCGCACCTTAAAGAAATACAAACAGCCATATTTAATGGTGATTATAAATCAGCGGACGACCTGTCAAATAAATATTTAGTAGGTACTCCACCAAATGTTAGATCTTATCAACCTTTAGGAGATTTAAGGATTAATTTTCATTGGAAAGGAGAAGCAACCAATTACAAACGCTCTTTAAACATTCAAACAGGAATTGCTAAAACGGAATACACGATTGATGGCAATAAAATTGTACAAGAAATTTTTGTATCAGCTCCGCAAAACATGATGGTCATTTCTATTCAATCAGAAAAACCATTTGATGCTGATATGCTTTTGTCGCGTCAATTTGATGCAGACAATGAAACTGGTGGAAATAAAAAAAGAAAAATAAATGGCATTTCGTTAGGTAAAAATCATTACCAAGTACAAAATGGTTTAGCTTATTATACTGGTCAAATCATTGACCCAGCTTCAGCGATGAAAGGTCCAGGGGGTAAGCATATGCGCTATGCGGCAGCAATGAAAATTATTTCACAGTCTGGTGTTCAATCACCGATTGTATCAGATACAGCAGCTGGCATTCAACTAGTGGGTGCAAAAAACCTGGTAATTGTACTAACCGGTGCAACAGATTACAATATCGACAAACTAGATATGGATAGTTCGATCAATCCATTAACTACTTGCAAACAAATTTTTGCAAAATCGAGTAGCTACAATATTGAATCACTCAAGCAAATTCACGTACAAGATCATGGGTCTTTTTTTGACAGGGTATCTTTTTCATTAGGAGAGGATATCAACAATCAGTATCCAACCGATGAAAGATTAGCTCATTTGCGGGAAGGGAAAATAGACAATGGCTTAATTGCTTTATACTATCAATATGGCCGTTACTTATTAATGGGATCTGCTAGAAAACCAGGTAGATTACCTGCTAACCTACAAGGAATTTGGAATGATTTATACGATGCACCTTGGAATGCCGATTTTCATACCAATATCAATTTACAAATGAATTATTGGCCTGCAGAAACCGGTAATTTATCGGAAACTTCTGTGGTCTTAGCAAAGTTCATGGAAAAATTAATGGTACCTGGTGGCGTTACTGCTGCTGAAACCTACGGCGCCAAAGGATGGACGCTCCATCATTTAACCGATCCATTTGGGCGTACAGGTGTGATGGATGGAGTTTGGGGAATCACCAGCATGGATGGCCCTTGGATGACGCTACCTGTTTTTGATCATTTTGAATTTACGGCAGATACCAATTACTTACGCACTATTGCTTATCCAATGATGAAAGGATCTGTACAATTTGTACTTGATTTTTTAGTGCCCTCTCCAGAAGGTTATTTGGTAACCAATCCCTCGCATTCTCCTGAGAATTCATTTTTTGTTCCTAATACCAACAAAAAAGAGAAATCACAAATGACCTATGCCCCAACAGTGGATATGCATATCATTAATGCACTGTTCAATAATTTTACTAGAGCTGCATCCATTTTGAATTTAGATAAATCATTGTCTGATCAAGTTACTGCTGCACAGAAAAAGTTGCCGCCAATCAAAATTTCTCCACTAGGAACTATCCAAGAATGGATTCAAGATTTTGAAGAAACAGAACTGGGCCATCGGCATATATCACATCTATTGGGTTTGTACCCCCTTGATTTAATTTCTCCTAAAGATCCAGCAATTTTTGAAGCAGCTAAAAAAACACTTGAAAGAAGATTATCCAATGGTGGCGGTCATACTGGCTGGAGCAAAGCATGGATTGTTAGTCTGTATGCAAGATTGCTAGAGCCAGAAAAAGCTTTGGAAAACCTGAACGGTTTACTCAAAAAAAGCACCCACAATAATTTATTTGACACGCATCCGCCTTTTCAAATAGACGGCAATTTTGG
The DNA here is from genome assembly GCA_044357815.1 of Ferruginibacter sp. Lineage (GTDB taxonomy): Bacteria > Bacteroidota > Bacteroidia > Chitinophagales > Chitinophagaceae > Ferruginibacter. The sequence continues at coordinate 4,900 of JBIKOV010000131.1, forward strand.
TGCTGCTGCTGCTATTGCAGAAATGGTTATGCAATCTCAGAATAACGAAATAAATTTATTACCAGCGTTGCCAAAAGCTTGGAGCGAAGGTGCTATGCACGGCTTACGAGCACGAGGTGCTTGTACAGTTAACCTTGATTGGTCTGCTGGTGAATTAACCAAAGCAACCATACAATCAAGTAAAGGTGGGATCTATCATATTCGCTATAAAGAATTAACCAAAACAGTAACGCTCAAACCAAATCAAACCATTGCACTAGACAATCATTTTAATTAATATTTTTTTGACAATACGTCGTTCATGAAAAGATTTGTCTACCACTTAGTCATTTTTTTAATAGCTATCAATGGCTTTGTAATAGCACAAAACAAATTGGTCAAACCCAAAGTAAAATTGAATGTGAATTGGGCGAAGTATTTGGCGCTGGTTTATTGGCATTGGCTGGATTGCTGGGCACGATTTCTTTTAGATGTTTTGTTCCCTCAGCAGAAGAACTCATCGTGGTTACCATGAAAACTATAGGGAAAAAACAGCAGGTTAAATTTTCATTTCGTCCACAGTTGGCTCAAAGTGCTAGGCATATTGCCAAGCAAGCAATGGGCTTAGAACTGAATGTAGCCTATCAACAAAATCCGGTTTTCAAAAAAGAAGTGATTAATAAAATTGTGTTGGTAACACAACCGCTATTAATGGGTGATGATTACGCTACCGCCTAGTCAGATACAAAATAATCGGATGGATCAAGAATTGTTTTAGATACAGTTGCCAATCGTTGGGGTAAATATAGAAAGCCTGCAGCAGGCTCTGCAATGGATGCAGTAGCAACGATTAAAGCGGGTCAGCAAAAATCAATACCATTGATGGAACATGCGCATCGTCAATGGTGGCAGCAGTATTACCCTGCCATTTTTGTTAGTATTCCCGATGCGCATTTAGAATGTTTTTATTGGATTCAATTATATAAGCTAGCTAGTGCTTCACATCCCAATAGGCCCTTCATTGATTTACTGCGTCCTTGGTTCAAACCTACTGCCTGGGCATTGCTTTGGATGGATTTGAATGTTCAGCTTACCTATTACACATATGGAATTACCAATCATTTGAATCTAGAGAATAATTTATACCAATTATTGGAAAGGCATAAATACCAGATGATTTCCAATGTACCGAAGGAATTTAAAAATGACTATGCAGGTATAACCGCCGGCTTCGTTGATAATAAAAGATTAGCCTAATATGGCAGATAAAACGAATTCTTGGGGAGTAAGAAAATAGGTTTTAAATTAATTGATACATTTCTATAATTGAACTACTTCACATTGAATCCGGAAGAATTGAACACAAGTCATTAAATTTGCATGGAGTAAGCTAGCCGTTAGATGCTTCCAACTTTAACCTAACTGGTTTTAAATATATTAAACACCCTTTTTTATTTTATAATTTTTTAATTTTTTGTATGAGGTTATTGTCTTTGCTTTTGTTGCTCGTAATTGGTATCCCTTTGATTTCCTTTTCACAAAAAGATTTTCAAAAAAAATATCAAAGTCTTTTCATTCTGGCAGAGTCTGGGGATGTAATTGAATTGCCAGAGGGCGTTTTCCAATTAACGAATACGCTTTCGTTGGAGGGTAAAAAAAAGGTAACCATCCGCGGAAAAGGGATGAATAAAACCATCTTAAGTTTTAAAAATCAGACAGATGGTGCCGAAGGGATACGTGTAAGCGATGGTACAGAAATTTTGCTCGAAGGATTCACTGTTCAGGATGCAAAAGGAGATGCCATTAAAACCATGCATGTGAAGGGGATTACTTTTCATGATGTAAAAACAGAATGGACGGGTACACCAGGACCAGCAAATGGCGGATATGGTTTATACCCTGTTCAATGTGAAGGGGTGGTAATTGATCATTGTGAGGCCATTGGTGCTTCAGATGCAGGGATTTATGTTGGGCAATCAAAAGATATTATTGTAAAAAAATCAAAAGCCTATCATAATGTAGCGGGTATTGAAATAGAAAATTCTTTGCGTGCAGAAGTGTTTGAAAATGAAGCCTGGCAAAACTCAGGAGGTATACTTGTATTTGACTTGCCGGATTTGGTTCAGAAAAAAGGGGGTCAGGTAAAAGTTCATCACAACAATATTCATGATAACAATTTTATCAATTTTGCACCTAAAGGAAATGTAGTAGCATCTGTACCCAGTGGAACAGGTTTGATGATTCTCGCAACTAAAGAAATAGAAGTGTTCCAAAATCATATAACTAATAATCAAAGTGCTAGCACTTTGATTATTAGTTATATGACTACAGGCAGGCCAATAAAGGATAAGGTATATGATCCATTTCCTTCTGCAATTTCAATTCACGATAATGTGTATGAGCGAAAAATAGGCTTGCCTGTTGGGACCGATCCCTTGGCAGTAATATTAGGAAAAAGATTTGGAGAAAATGTTCCCCATATAATAAGCGATGGAATCCGCAACCCTACGCTGTTGGATGCAGCGGGTAAATGGATAGCCGGTCAATGTATATCCATTGTCAATAATAAGGGCCAGTCTATCGCCAATCTAGATGTTCAAAATAATTTTAAAAATATCAACAGGGCCGATGATTCATTTAAATGTGAAAATTAAACTATGTTAAGAATTGTATCTATAGGGATATTTTGTATTATTTGTCTAGCCTCTTTCAATTTTTTACCAAAAAAAACGTACCCAGATAAATTGTCTGAGTGGAATTTTTTTAAGGGTAAATTGTCAGAACTAATACCTGCCAAAGAGGTTGTTCCTTACGCATTGAATACACCTCTATTTACCGACTATGCTGAAAAATCGCGCTTTGTTCGATTGCCTTCCGGAGAATTCGTCCAATATCAATCTGAGGGGGTGCTCCATTTTCCTGAAGGAACTGCATTGGTCAAAACATTTTATTATTCGGCAGATTTTCGTAATCCTGGAAAAAATAAAACTATAATTGAGACTAGGGTTCTCATCAAGGAGCAGGAAGAATGGAAAGCCCTTAGCTATGTTTGGAATGAAGAGCAAACGGATGCCATTAGGGAGATTGCAGGTGATGAAAAGCAGGTACAGTTTATTGATAAAGCAGGAACCCTTCAAAAAGTACGGTATGTAATCCCTAATCAAAATCAATGTAAAGGCTGTCATAATGTGAATGACCAAATTATGCCCATTGGACCTTCAGTGGCACAATTAAATGGAAATCTAAGCTATCCAAGCGGCAAAGAAAATCAATTGAAATATTGGAATCAGCATGGTATGATGCAAAATTTACCTTCCTTTGCAACTATTCCAACAACAGCAGTTTGGAATGATCCGTTGTCAGGTGATTTGAATGCCAGAGCAAGAGCCTATTTGGCTATCAATTGCGCCCATTGCCACCGTAGAGAAGGACCTGCTCAGACATCCGGATTGTTTTTAACAGAATCAGAAACCGATATCACTGCGCTGGGTATCAATAAAGCTCCTGTAGCAGCAGGCAAAGGCACTGGTGGACGGCTAGTTGACATCCAAGTTGGAGATGCCAATGCTTCAATATTGTGGTACCGGATGCAAACCAATAATCCTGGTGAACGTATGCCAGAACTCGGAAGGAGTTTAGTACACCAAGAAGGCCTAGCTTTGATTAAAGAATGGATTAATAAAATGAAATAAATAAAATTAAAATTTTAAAATAAGTAAAATGAAAAAATACTATTTGCTGATATTGATTATGTTTTTTAATGCTGCCGTTTTTGCACAAAAAGAAACTTGGAAAAATTTATTTGATGGCAAAACCTTAAAGGGTTGGAAAATATTAAATGGTAAAGCAAAGTATCAAGTAGTCAATGGAACTATCGTAGGGACAACCGTTGCAGGTGAACCCAATTCTTTTTTAGCCACCGATGTTGATTACGGTGATTTTATATTGGAACTAGATTTAAAAGTTGGAAACATGAATTCGGGCATTCAAATCAGAAGCTTTTCAGATACAAGTAGTAAAAATGTAAATGCCAAAGAGAAAGTTAGCAATGGAAGGGTTAGAGGTTATCAGGTTGAAATTGATCCGTCTGACAGAGCTTGGTCAGGAGGTATCTATGATGAGGCTCGCAGGGGTTGGATGTATCAAACTGAAATGAATCCAGCTGCAAAAAATGCTTTTAAAAGAAATGGTTGGAATAGGTACCGAATTGAAGCAATTGGATCGGTTATTAGAACCTGGATTAATGACATCCCTGTTACCTATATGGTGGATGATATGACCCTGAAGGGATTCATTGCTTTGCAGGTACATGGTGTTAAAGATAAAGAAGACGGTCAGCACGTAGAATGGAAAAATATAAGAATTCAAACAGGTGCTGCTATGAAACCAAGACCTTTGGATAATATAACTCCAGTAGCCAACTATACCCTCAATACCCTCTCGCCAC
>JBIKOV010000380.1:0-2542 GCA_044357815.1 Ferruginibacter sp.
ATGCTTTTTTCGGAGTGACCAGGATCAATGGCTTTGTTGCCATCTTTTGTCAGTGCCGTGGCTCCTTCATAGGTATCCAATCGCAGACCCCCTTTTCGGCTACTAGGGTCAGGGCCATGACAGAGGTAACATTTTTGGACTAGGATGGGGCGAATATCGTAATTGAAATCTACCTTTTCGGCAAGTGGGGGCGAAAATTTTTGCCCGCAGCCCATGAACCCATAGGTAAATAGTAGCAAGGCGCTAATGACCAAGATGGTCTTGTTATAGATAGCAAAGCGAAGGGGCATTGGCGGTAAAAAATTTCCTCCAAGTTACGGAAGATTTATTTTTTTGGCTATTCAATTTTTAAAAAATCCAAACCGTATTTTAAAAAAACTCCGTTAGATTACTAATAGGTCCCGCTTCCCACATCTGTAATTTCATTATTTATTGGCTCCATCAACAAATACCACTATATCCTTACAAATGGGTTGAAAGAAAACCTGATTGAACTGAAATTGATTTTTGGAGGTTCTTCGTAAGGGGGCAAGGGCCTACTTTCAAACTTATTTCTTTACTGTTTCTATAAACTGACTGGGTGTTATCAATTTGATTTTTTTGAATTGGGTATTGAAGTTGGATATATTATCAAAACCGCTTTCAGAAGCAATTCGGTTGATACTGTAATTGCCTTCAACTAGTAGCTTACAGGCATAAGCTATCCGGATTTCATTTACATATTGTACAAATGACTTGTGGGTCCTTTGTTTAAAGAATCTGCAAAAGGAGGTATTGGTGAAATTCACCAGCTTTGCCGCTTCAGTAATGGAAATCTGGTTTTTGAAATTATCAATAACATACCTGAATACCCGGTTGATTCTGCTATTTTGCCCTTCTCCTGTTGTATCCATTAATCCATCATCAGAAAGGATTTCTATTTGTGCAGTAGTAGCAACGGTATTTAATATCTGTAAAAGCCAGTTAACCCTTTCAATACCTTTAGATTCGGTCAGGTTAAGAAGGCTTTGCTGAATGATTTCTTTTACACTGTTATCAGTTACCCGAATGCATCTTTCCGACTGTTCCAGTAGTTGTTTGATAAAAACGGCTTCGGGGATTTCGAAAAGCCCCAAACCCAGGAAATTTTTCACAAAATGAACGGAAATGCTTTGGGTGGAGTAGTCGGGTATTTCTATGACTTCACTTCTGAATTCATGTGGAATGTTTGGGCCAATCAGAATAAGTTCTCCATCATTGTAAGGGATAACCTGGTCACCCAGTATAAATGAACCTTTTCCTTTGATGATGCAGGTGATTTCAATTTCGGGATGATAGTGAAACGGGTTATGAACATAGGGGCTTGCATTCTTCCATGCCTTGAAAGACTCTGAAACAGCTTCTACATGCCGCATTAAAACAGGTTTCATCTTAGGTTTTTTAAAAAAACTACTCTAATTAATTATTCCATTACATTATATTGGCATTGAAAAAAGGAGTATTAAATTTAGGAGTATTGAATTTTAACAAAGGTAAGTTATTGATTTCATTTTTTGAAATGCAAACAACCAAGTGGACTTTTATGAAATGCTTTTTTGCTCAGCAAATGACCTCATTTTATTGGCAAAAAATTCAAAATGAGTCAGCAAACCTTCCCAATCCTTTTCAAGTATCATTTTGGTGTTAAACAATTGGCTGCCAACTCCTATTCCGGAGGCGCCCGCACGCATAAAATCGACGCAGTTGTCACTGTTAATTCCACCAACAGGCACCAGTTTTATCTGATTCAAGGGCCCCCTAATATCTTTGAAGTAGTCGGGGCCAAGGGAAGTTGCCGGAAAAACCTTCACCATCTCTGCCCCAAGAGACCATGCGTTGAATATTTCAGTGGCCGTATAAGCACCGGGAAAGACGGGGATTTTTTGTTGTACGCATGACTTGATTACTGTTTCATTTACAATGGGCATCACAATAAATTGGGCGCCAGCTTCTAAAGCCATTTCCAGTGCTTTTTCATCACAAACAGTTCCTGCACCTACATTTAAAAGCGCTCCATATTTTTCTACAGCAAACTGGATGATTTCCGACGCATTGGGCGTATTCATCGTAAATTCAATGGTGGTAAATCCGGCTTTGATATAAATCGGAAGGATCTCTTTGATGTCGTCCAATTGGAGTCCCCTGATGATTCCAATGACAGGAAGGGTTGAAAATTTTGGTAGGGAAAACTTGTTATTGTTCACAAAAAATCATTTATGCTGCTGATAGTATTGAAATATTTGATGTTGGCCCACAAAGGCAGCCTTATCCATCATTTCCGGTTGAATAAATATTGCCGGATGTCCAAAATTAAGTTTTTCAATGGCTAATTGGTACAACAAAAACATGCTGTTGCCGCTGCATAAAATAATCTGGGAGGGGTTTTCCATATCTAGGGATCTGATTTCTGAACCGATTAACAATCCGCTTAAATAAAAAAAGTTTTCATGATGAGAGAGCAAGCCGAATAAGTCATTGGTCCTTACAGAAAATAGTTTATTGAGCAGGTTGCTATTATTTCCTG
>JBIKOV010000164.1:0-7355 GCA_044357815.1 Ferruginibacter sp.
GCATTTTATCAGTCACTAGAGTCTTCATACCTTCTAGTGTAATATCATTAGTAAAAGCTCCATTTTGATAACAATAGCTACAGTATAATAAATTTTTAGAGCCGTCTTTTTCAGTTCCAAATAATGATGTTTGATTCATCGGCATGCTACAACTTTGGCAAAAATTATCAGTTTTCATATTTAATTTTTTATGTTAATTAATTCAATAAAAGTGGCTTATTATCATTTTGAAATCAATTGGAATAGGTGTTATTTATTTTTCAACGTAGCAGATAAGAAATTGTAACAATTTAGTTTTTTATCAATATAATCTTTTTCAACTATATTCATTTTTTGTCGAATTTCAAACTGTTTTAATTCATAATCATTTGATATAAGGGCATCCTCTTTTAATTTACCATCTGACTGTAAGGAGCCGCTTTGCTCCTGAATTTCATTTTGTAATTTGTAAAACTTATCCGACACGTTATTCAGTAAAGTCTGCTGAAACTCAACTTTTTCTGCAATGCCTACTATAGAATTTCTGCTGATAACCTCAGCTAATTTCTGTTCAATTTCTTCCATTTCTTCATTGTAAAAAATGATTGCATTGTTCCACTCTAACAATTCGGCTATATAATACTCTGCAATTGTAGTGGCCATATTTATTTTAATAAATTCAATGAATACCTATTTTTAACAGTTGTAACAAAAATTGAATAATTATATCAATTTTTCATAAAACTATTGTCACGGACTATAATAATACTTTGGAATCTACTTTTCATCCCTAAATTCAGAATCAGGTTCAGAATCAGGTTCAGAAAGAATATACTCATCAAATGAACTTCTTCCTAACTCATTTAATTCTTTCATGCTGAAATTATTCATACCGGTTGTTTGCTCCCATTTATTTTTTTGATTCATTAAGATTTTAACACATAGTCCCAGGCGCTCATAAAATTCATTTTCTATATCAGACAGTTTTGAAAATGGCAATATTTCTATTAAACTTGACAAATGGGTATGTTTCACTTCTTCAATTTTTTTTCCTTCAAAAATTAAATTTGATTCATCCATAAGGTTTTTTTTAAGATCTGGGTTTTTTATAAATATAATTTTCAGATACGGGTAAAAATTCGAAAATGTTTTTTGTATGGACCGAATGCTCGTATGGTCGTTTATTTCAATGTGCATAGAACTGAATTTGAATTATCACCATTTTTCCCAGTGAATATTTTTTGGATCATATTTCTTTTTATGCTTGTCTTCCCCAGTTGGATAACCGATAGGAATAATATTTAGTGGGATTACATAAGGTGGAATATTCAATTCTTTTCTTACAAAATTAATCGATTCTTGATTGGGGTATACTGCTGTCCAAACCGCACCTAAACCTAGTGCTTCTGCAGCTAAGAGGATATTTTGGCTGGCGCAGGTACAGTCTATAATTGCAACTATGTCATTGCTCAAAGCAGCTTCATCAGGTAATGCACATACTGCTATACAAGTTCCAGCCTTTGAAATCATTTTCGCAAAGGGTAAACCGACTGCTAACTTTTCTAACTTTTCTTTATTGGTAACTACAATAAACTTCCATGGAAGCATATGGATTGCTGCTGGTGCTGCCATTGCCGCATGAAGTATTTTATCTAAATCATCCTTGCTTACCTTTTCACCAGTGTAGTTTCTGACACTTTTCCTTTCTTCGATTACAGTTAATGCATCTTTTAGAAGTACTGTTTCCATATTTAAAATTTACTTTGATAAATGAAATATTGTAAGCCTCTATCAAATATATTAATGGTGTTTTTACTCTTCAATGACGACTATTAGTTAAAGAAGTGACCTTAGTCAAGTTATTTTTATTTTAATGAAATAAATCATCATTTAAAGTAAATAAATTATCCTGAATCTTCTATTATCTATATGAGCCTTCATTATCTAACTTCCTTTTGAATTATTCTTGAATATTTATTTTCTTATTTTTTAACTAGGCAGTTTTAGGTATTTCGTAAATTTTCTTTAAAGTGATGTTATTATACATTTCAATAATTCTTTTATCTAATTTTTAAACTTACACTTTTTGATATAATTCTTTTTTTAACTTATTCTGCATTTAGTTGTAAATAAATAATGTGACTAAAATCATGCCATTAATTGCAGTCAATCATTGCAACTAATGACTACTCTTTTTACTTTTAGATAGTTGCAATTATTTTAGTTTGAGTTAACATTTAAAAATAAATATATGAATACTGAATATATAGTACATAATCAATTACTAACTCTTCAAAAAAGTAAAGGATCGGTTTGTGTTTCAATTATTTTGCCCACCCACCGATTATCTCCAGAGAGAAGAATAGATAATTTGAAATTAAAAAACTCAATCACTGCTGCCAAGCAATTATTACAATACAAGTATACTGTTTCTAATATCCAGGTACTAATGGAAGCGATAGATGAAATTTATGATACAATTGACTTCTCTCACAATTCCGATGGTCTTGGAATTTACATTTCAACTGATGTTAAACTTGCAGTGCAGTTTCCTTTTATGGTTGAAGTAAAGGTAATGGTTGGTGATAGTTTTGAAATACGTGATTTATTGTATAAAGACAATTATTCAGTTCCTTATCTGGTAATATTACTTTCTAAAAATAAAATTCGTCTTTACAAGGGCTTATTGGATGAATTGGAAGAAATAATTGATGAAACCTTTCCATTGTTATATGAAGAAGAATATTTGTATAATCCACCAAGTAGGGGAACTCCTTTTACTGGTCATACAACTGTTAGGAATTTTGAAAAGGAAAAGAGCCGTTTGGAAGAAATACGATTTAAGCAATTTTATCAAACAGCTGATAAACTGCTTAATCAATATATTTTTTCTGATTCACCAATTATATTACTAGGTGTTGAAAAAGATATCGCATGGTTTGAAAAAGTTTCTATTCACACTAATAACTTAATACATACAATTGATGGAAATTATGATTATTTAAATCAAAAACAACTAACCGATATTACCTGGCCTGTTATGTTTGAGCATTTGCAACATCAACGAGATCTACTAATCAAGGAACTGGAGGAAAAAATGGGTGGACATTTGGTTGTAAGTGGAATTCAAAATGTATGGCAAGCCACTAAAGATGGCAAGGCATTTAAATTATTGGTAGAAAAGGATTTTCGAAAATCCGGTTTTATTACTGACGATGGTTACCAATTTCACGAAAGACCTACCGGAAAGCCTTACAAAATTGTTACAGATGCTGTAGATGATATTATGGAAATGGTGTTGGAAATGGGGGGGCAAGTTTTTTTAACAGACAATAATCTTTTAAAAGATTACCAGCACATTGCCCTAATTACCAGGTATTGAATATTATTTATTTTTAAATCTTTATATGGCAAAATTGAAAATTAGTGCTTTTGTAAAGAGTAAATTTATAAATTTTCACAATGATTACTGGCATCTTATTTCCTGATTGCAATCATCAATTTAAAGGGGGCAAACTTGTTATCTTTACTTTAATACAATTCGGGTTAGGTCGGTGAAGAAGGAGGACAGAGATAACTGTTTAAATGGCAGTAAACTGTTTGACCGTAAGGCAGAATAGAAATTGCTAACTAAACAAGGACGATTTCCGAGTTGAATAGACTGTTGCAGAATAAAAGTTGTAAAAGACTATAAACTGTTTTCAGTTGGTTTCAAGGCAGGTTTAATAGATCTGCCTTGTTTTTTTGTATTTACTTAAGCCTTTATTAATAGTAAAGTTGATGCAAGATTTACATTCAATGGATGATAGCTAGTTTTTTGTTTCATTCCTGCCTCAACTAAGGCCTCAATCTGATATCTTTTTATCAAACTGAGTTGAGTGTAATTTTTTGTCATAGTAACCAAAAGGTCGCACTACTCGGTCAAATGGCAAAATGCCCTTAAAAGCATTTTTGCCATTTGTTTCTAAAAAATTGTACTTATCAGTTGAACTCAGCTTTTATTTTATTTTAAAAATACTATAATCCGAATCCATAATAATATACTTTAGATTGTCCAGGGTATATCCCCTCCAGTAATACTCCACCTGTTTTATCTTGCAATTGCCTAATAAACTCATCTGTATTATTAATCACCTTGCCATTTACCTTCGTGACTATAAATCCTTCGCGGATATCGGTAGAGTTGGATATTTTCCCATCTGCTATGTTTATAATTTTGGCACCTCCTGTTATTTTTAATTCTTTTTTTTCTTTTTGAGAAAGATTCTCGACTTCTATTCCCAAATTTTTTAAAAGTTCATTGCCTGCTATAACTGCTGCTGTTGGTTGTTTCTCGGCTAACAAAGTAACTGAAATTATTTTTTCTTTTCCCCCTCTAATTACTGTAATAGCTAGTTTTTCACCTGGTCGCTGCCGGGCAATAATTTCACGTAATTGGGGAGCTGTTTCCACCAAATGATTGTCAATTTTAATGATTACATCTTTGCGTTGAATTCCTGCTAGAATGGCTGCACCATTTTGCAACAGACTGTCCACCATTACACCAGTAGTATTATTAATTCCAAGCATTTTAGCTTTTGCACTATTCATTTCACTAATCATTATTCCCAGATAACCACGCATCACCTTTCCATGCTTTAAAAGATCGTCCATAGTCTTTTTGACTATTTCCACAGGTATGGCAAATGAATAGCCTGCATAAACTCCTGTAGGAGTTGATATTGCTGCATTGATGCCAATTAATTTTCCATTAATGTCTACTAGGGCTCCTCCGCTATTACCACGGTTAACGGCTGCATCTGTTTGAATGTATGATTCTACAGCTGCTTTATCTGTGAGGATATTGATATTCCTTGCTTTAGCACTCACAATGCCTGCGGTAACGGTGGATGCTAAATTAAATGGATTACCTACTGCCAAAACCATATCACCCACTTCTACTGAGTCTGAATTCCCAAACTCAATAAAGGATAATTTGTTTTCATTAATTTTAAGTAAGGCTAAATCAGTAGCTGGATCTTTTCCAATAATGGTAGCCTTATAACTTCGCTGATCATATAACACCACTTCGATGCTATCAACCCCATCAATCACATGGTTGTTAGTTACTATATACCCATCTTCACTTATAATAACTCCTGAAGCGCTTCCCATCTGGTACTGAGGCGTATTATCTTGAGAGGGAAAATAGCGATGCAAAAAATCCTGATCAAAAAAATCTTTGAAAAAATCAGGCATCTCCCTTGACGACTTTACCGCTACTAATGATTTTACATGAACTACTCCTGGGGTAGCTTTTTTTGCTGCATACCTAAAATTAAAGCCGGATACCGATGCACTTATTTTTTGAACCTGTTCATTTTTAAGTGATTGTTGCTGTTTTTCCTCAAATATGTACGCGCTTTGATTTTCTATATTTCCAACAAATTTACTTTGCTGGCCACGGCAACCTTGTAGAAAAAAACTGCCAAAAAATAATAGGGTAATGTATTTTTTCATTTTCGATACTTTTTATTTCATTAAATACTAAGATTTACTAAATAACCTTCGACTCAAATAAAGGCTAATAAAAATATTTTAAGGCGTCCGGAATGTTTTTGGATTAAAAAACGGAACTGGAATTATCCAGTTCCGTGACAAAGTAGTTTTTGTGTCATTTTATTGACACTATTATCTACTGAATGCTAATTGACCCTAGGATAAATCCCATGTTTCAACTGACACAAATGTATTTAACCATTTATTTGATTGCAATGTAAAAAATCAGTGCTATAACTGATACTGGTCATTCAACTAATACTTAATGTTTGTAAACTTTAATAAATGGCTGATAGAGTAAACAACAATGACGATAAAAATAACAATCTGTCTAGTAAGCGATTCAGTTTTTGGTGGATTTATATTGTAATAATGTTCATACTGTTTCTACCTTCCTTGTTAAATAATTCATTTTCGGATAAAGAAATTACCTGGCAAAAATTTAAAAATGAAATATTAAATAAAAAAGCAGTTGAAAAAATAGTAATAGTAAATAATGAAAAGGCTGAGATTTATATAAAAAAAGAGTTTGAAAAAAATCCTTACTTTAAAGATGTTTTTAAACCAGCTATTGGAAATGGTGTCAATTCAGGTCCTCACTATTTCATTACCATCGGCTCAGTTGAATCATTTGAAAGAAAGCTAAGTCAAGCCGAAGATGAATTGGCAATCAAAGATAAAACTGAAGTTAGCTATGTAAAAAAAACCAATTTTTTTTGGAACATTGTTAGTTGGCTATTGCCTGTTTTTTTTCTACTCATACTCTGGAATTTTTTAATAAAAAAATCTGGAGGTATGGGAATGGGTTCTGGCGGGTCAAATATTTTTAATTTTGGAAAATCAACTGCTACATTAGTTGAAAAACAGAAAAGTGAAATCAATTTTGAAGATGTTGCAGGCTTAGAAGAAGCTGAAATGGAGGTAAGGGAAATTGTTGATTTTTTAAAAAATCCGGAAGCATTTACAAAACTAGGTGCAAAAATACCAAAAGGTGTCATCCTAGTGGGACCACCCGGTTCAGGTAAGACTCTGCTAGCTAAAGCAGTTGCCGGTGAAGCCCAAGTGCCATTTTTTTCCATTTCCGGTTCTGAATTTGTAGAAATGTTTGTTGGAGTAGGAGCTTCACGGGTCAGGGATTTATTCAATAAAGCAAAAGACAAAGCACCCTGTATCATTTTTATTGATGAAATAGACGCCATTGGAAGGTCTAGGGGAAAAGGAGCATTTCTTAGTGGGGCCAATGATGAAAGGGAAAGTACCCTCAATCAATTATTGACAGAAATGGATGGCTTTGGAACCAATAGTGGAGTAATTGTATTGGCAGCGACCAATCGTGCAGACATGTTAGATCCGGCTTTACTTCGCCCTGGAAGATTTGATAGACATATCTATCTCGAACTTCCCAATATGAAAGAGCGGGAAGCAATCTTTAAAGTGCATATCCGTCCCCTTGTTTTAGATGGTAGTTTAGATACCGATTTCCTAGCTTCTCAAACTCCTGGATTTTCCGGGGCTGACATTGCAAATATTTGTAACGAATCGGCGCTCATAGCAGCAAGGAAAAAAAAGAAATTCGTTGATAAACAAGATTTCTTAGATGCTATCGACAGAACTGTAGCAGGACTTGAAAAGAAAAGTAAAATCATTTCCCCTGAAGAGAAAAAAATTATAGCCTTTCATGAAGCAGGTCATGCAGTGGTAAGTTGGTTGCTAAAAAAGGTAGACCCACTTATTAAAGTTTCCATCATACCTCGTGGAAAATCATTGGGATCAGCCTGGTACTTACCAGAAGAAAAACAATTACGAAGCGAATCAATGTTTACAGAGCAAATATGCGC
>JBIKOV010000381.1:0-2534 GCA_044357815.1 Ferruginibacter sp.
GGTCATTACTGCCGGCATTTGCTGGCGATATCATCGTGTATGTGTAGGGTTTTTTGAGTTCGGAAGATCAGTAACAAATGGGCACAGGACGGAGTCCTGCGCCTGACGAGATTTCATTCAACGCGCTACTATTTCCTACTCAAGTGGCATAACGGTGCATGCTTATTGCCTCCCGCAGGCGCAGGACGCTGTCGGGTGTCTGCCAGCTTACTGATGCTTCAGTTATTGCTCCCTTCAATTAATTACATAAGTCATTACTGCCGGTATGTGCAGGTAATATCATCGTGTGTGTGTAGGAGTTTTTGGGTTCGAAAGATGAATAACAAATGGACACAGGACGGAGTACTGCGCCTGGCGAATAAAAGGCCCATTTAAAAAACTTGTTTTTAATGGGCCTCACTAATTTTATAAGATAGTTTTTTAAGATATCCCAACTTTTCCAATAAAAAATCCTGCCGATCCTGCCCCTCTTTTATAACAAATCGAATGGAGCTAAATTTCTTTTAGAGTTTTACATTTCGTAAATTAGCATAGTGAAAAACAAGAAGCCAATTGGACTTGATTTTGTAATTGATAGATTGACTAATTCTATTGAGAATAAGGTTACGGGTGATAGTTTCCAAACTGAAGTTTCCTTATTTACTACTGAGGATAATAAGGTGTGTTGTAAGAAGAATGGCTGGAATTTTGATTGGAAGTTGGAGTTAAAGGACTATAAAGCAGAATGATTTTGGGTGATGAACGGGCAGAATTTTTAGTAGATAAATATTTTAAATCAAAATAATATGGGACATATTAAAGAGCCAAAAGGGGTTGATTTTATAATTGAAAGTGAGCCGCTCACAGAAGCTGATAGAAAAGCGATAAGTGAGTATATTTTTAAAAATAAGAGTAAAAACAAAAAAGATATTTTAACAAAAAACAAAGCGGTCAGTTCAAAGAGGCAATTGGTGCATTCTTGATTGTAAATGATTTATTCAAATAGCTTAATAGCAAATAATCACCCATTACAACAAATTTCTTTCACCCGCAGGCGCAGGACGCTGTCGGGTGTCTGCCAGCTTACTGATGCTTCAATTATTGTTCCCTTCAATTAATTACATAAGTCATTACTGCCGGCATGTGCTGGAAGTATCATCGTTTGTGTATGAGTTTTTGAGTTCGAAGATGAATAACAAATGGGCACAGGACGGAGTCCTGCGCATGAGGAGTTCATCTAAACCCCTAAACCTCTAAACCCTAAACCCTAAACCCTAAACATCTAAACCCTAAACATCTAAACCCTAAACATCTAACCCCTAAACCTCTAAACCCTAAACATCTAACCCCTAAACCCTAAACCCTAAACCCCTAAACCCTAAACTTCTAAACCCCCGCAGGCCCAGGACGCTGTCGGGCTACTATTTCCTACCCAACACCAACGCCGTTCTATTAGTGAGGTAGATGCTGAGGAGCTGATTTTGATCGGTTGCATAATCAATGCTGTCATCCACTCTGTCAAATCCACCAAAGATTTTTTTATCTGAATTGAGTAGGATGCGATAAATTCCTTGCTCGGGCGCTGTAAACTGGTAATCGAAAATAGCGTTGGCCGGACTAAAATTGAAAATGAAAATCAATTTATTTTTTTCAAAAATAATTACTTTGTTTTCTGCATCTAGGTGCAGCCTTATTGCAATGGGGGATGCTAGAATTTGATTGCTTTGGATGCAGTGAATCATGGCTTTGTCCCAATTGCCCAAGTGCTGGTATTTCAGTTCCTTGTTATCGGCCAATGACCATTGTCTTCTTGCATATTGGTGACTCCAGTTATTTCCTTCCCTCGGAAAGTCGACCCATTCGGGATGACCAAATTCATTGCCGATAAAATTCAGGTAGCCATCTCCACCCAAGCTAATGGTAATGAGCCGGATGAGTTTGTGCAAAGCAATACCCCGGTCAATGATATGGTTTTGATCTTCCAGCTTCATGTCAAAATACATGGCTTTGTCCATGAGCCAAAAGGCAAGGGTTTTATCTCCCACCAGCGCCTGGTCGTGCGACTCGGCATAAGCAATCGTTTTTTCTCCGAATCGGCGATTGTTTAGCACGCCCCATATTTCATCGATATTCCAATCCTCATCCGATTTTTCCTTTAGCAGTTTGATCCAGTAATCCGGTATCCCCATTGCCAATCGGTAATCGAAACCTAATCCACCTGCTTCGGGGGTTCTGCATAGTCCGGGCATTCCGCTTACATCCTCTGCAATGGACAAATAGTTTTGCTTGAGCTCGTGAATCACCGCATTGGCCAATTGCAAATAGGTGATCGCATCGGCATCAATATCCGCTTTAAAATATTTATCATAATGATCAAAATCGGTGTTGCCATGGTGTAGGTAAAGCATAGAAGTGACTCCATCAAAACGGTAGCCGTCAAAATGGAATTCTTCGAGCCAATAGCGAACATTGGAGAGCAACATTTTTTTTACTTCCCATTTTCCGTAATCAAATAATTTGGAGTCCCAGCCTTTGTGGTATCCCCTTTCGCCTGC
>JBIKOV010000015.1:0-29766 GCA_044357815.1 Ferruginibacter sp.
CTCCAAAGAAAAAGTGAAGACAAAAGAAATATTAGACTACGAAAAAAAGTATAGTAAAAAGAAGCGTCAATCGCTCGAAAGAGTTGGTAAGACAGGTTTATAAGTAAAGAAGTTAATTTCATTTATCTAAAAAAGATGACACCTTTTCACTGGTGTCATCTTTTTATTTAGCACGATCCGCAAATCAACGGGTCAAACATTTATTTTTTAATTTCTTTTTGCATTGGGTTTACGTTACCGGATGCAGCACCTCTACTCAAGCCCTGACCTTCCTTAAATAATTTAAATTTACTTGGGTTTGTAACTGCTGGCCAATTATTATTGCTATCGTTGATATCTGCTGTTTCTCTGAATGGATCCAGTTTGATGGAGGCAACTTCCTTATCTTTTAGAAATGTTTTTGTTACGTTGTTTTCATTTTTCCTCCAGATTTGCACCGGGATTCTGTCTATTTCTTTGCTGCCATCCAGATAAGTCCATTCGATGATAATGGGCATTACTAGGCCACCTTTGTTGCTGAAAGAAAGTTCGTACATGTTTTTATTTCCAGCCATTGAAATCTTCTGTTCATTGGTAAGCGTATCTGCAACAAGAGCTGGAAGAGGGATAGTTTCTATAGGGCTATTATCTACTTCCACTAGGTTCCTATCGTACCTCCAGTAAAAATCTCTTAAGCTGCTATCCGCATCTGTGGCAAAAGTTATTTTCTTGTCTTCCCGATTTCTGATCTTTGAAATATCGTCAAATGGATTGAGCATGGGTTTTGCAACCGACCTTGCGTTTGAAATACTGCGGCGGCCTCTGCCCATCACAGTTCTTTCTGAAGTATTATCAAGGCTAAGATTAGCCCATTTAACACTGTCCAAGGAAATATCGCAGGGATCGATTCCGTAAAACCAGCCTCTCCAAAACCAATCAAGATCTTCGCCACTGGCATCTTCCATCGTTCTAAATAAATCTGCAGGCGTAGGATGTTTAAATGCCCATCGCCTTGCATATTCTTTAAAAGCGTAATCAAATAGATCCCTTCCTACAATGGTTTCTCTTAATATATTTAACCCAGTGGAAGGTTTTGTATAAGCATTGGGTCCAAATTGAATAATATTTTCACTGTTGGTCATAATTGGTTCCAGCTGGTCTTTGGGCAATTTCATGTAATCCACTATTTTGTATGCAGCACCTTTAGAAACAGGGAATTTATTATCCCAAAGTTCCTCTGTCAGGTACTCGCAAAATGAATTCAGTCCTTCGTCCATCCAGGTCCATTGTCTTTCATCACTATTGATGATCATAGGAAAAAAGTTGTGCCCGACTTCGTGTATTACCACTCCTAGCATTCCATTTTTTGTAGCCTCACTGTAGGTGCCATCTTTTTCGCATCTGCCGTAGTTAAAGCAAATCATCGGGTACTCCATACCGCTAGCTGCTTCGAGGCTTTGAGCTACCGGGTAAGGATAGGGAATTGTAAATTTTGAATATGTTTGAATTGTATGGGCCACTGCTTTGGTGCTGAATTTCCGGTAGAGGTTATAAGCTTCTTTTCCGTAACCGCTCATGCACATTACTTTTTTGCCCTCTACTTTTACCGGCATCGCATCCCAGATAAATTTACGGCTGCTGCCCCAAGCAAAATCACGTACCATTTCAGCCTTAAATACCCATGTTTTCTTTTCGGTTGATTTTTGTTTTTCTCTAGCGGTGGCTTCTGCCAAGGTTACAATTTCTATTATCTCTTTTGATGTTTGCGCTTTCTGCCAGCGGGCAAATTGTGCTGTAGATAGCACTTGCTGGTAATTTTGTCCTTCTCCTGTTGCTAACACCACATGGTCTGCAGGTACAGTCATCGCCACTTTGAAATTACCAAAGGTTAAAGCAAATTCACCACTTCCGGCAAATTGGTGATTTTGCCACCCCTGAAAATCACTGTATACACAAAGACGGGGATACCACTGGGTCATCGTAAAAAGGTCATTTCCATCTTCCGGAAAAAATTCATATCCTCCACGACCAGCATATTTCATTCGGTCAGCTATATAGTAGTTCCATTCAATTTTCATTATAAATTGCTGGCCAGGCTTTAAGGTAGTAGGTAAATCAATACGCATCATGGTTTTATTGATGGTATAGGTTAGCGGCTTTCCTATAGCATCTGTAACCTTTAGAATATTATCTCCAAACTCCTTATCAGTTTTACCACTGAGGCGGTTGATATCTTCTTCGGATAAACTTTTGGACATCTCATTGCTAATTGGGTATCCAGCATTTTTTTTGCTGTTATGCTGGTTTTCATCCAATTGTATCCAAAGATAAGAGAGTGGATCAGGCGAGTTATTGAAGTAGGTGATGGTTTCCTTGCCATTTAATTTACGATTGGGTTCATCCAATTCGCAAACAATATCATAGTCGCATCGCTGTTGCCAATATTTGGGTCCAGGAGCACCACTTGCAGTTCTATATTCGTTCGGTGTAGGAAGAATTGTGCCCAATTGTTCAAAACGATTACCATGATTACTGCTTGGGTTATTTTTAATATCCTGTGTATAGCTACAAAGGGAAATGGCAAATAACAAGAAAAGTAAAATTGTGTTTTTCATTGTTGTGTAATTTTTATTTTAAAATATTGGCTAAATCATTTTTTACTTGATGTAAAGTATTGGGGAGAATACAATTTTTCAAGGCAATACCTAAATTAGAGTGGCCATCTTTCTACAGCCATTTCGAGGGCAATGATAATGGCAAATCCGGATAAAGCACCTATCCACCATCGCCTATTGAGACCTATTTTATTAACCCAGCAAAAGCAAGTTAATAAAACCATTGATACCACAGCTATCTGACCCACCTCTAGCCCAAAATTAAAACTAATCAGCGGAATGGCAATATCTTGATTTTTTGCTAACATAAAACGAATGGTATTGGCAAAACCCATTCCGTGTATCAATCCAAACAAAAGTGCAAGCAAATAGTTGGTTTGAAAGGGTGATACCTTTATTTTTTGGGGCAAAAAGTTAACTATACCTGTAATAATGATGGTACAGGGGATGAGAAACTCCACCCATTTTTCATTAAATCGTATTATATTATACACGCTCAAAGCCAATGTGAGTGAATGTCCAATGGTAAAGGCCGTAACTAAAACGAGTACATTTTTCCAGTTGGCTGCTAAATAAATGGCGGTTAAAGCAATGATAAACAGCAGATGATCAATGGCATCCCAGCTAATGATATGGCTCCAGCCAGTTTTAAAATAGAATACAAAATCACTCATGGATAATTAGTTGGCAGTTTGTTGTTAATTTTGTTTTTTCAAATATCATTCATCAGAAGGGAAACAGCTAATTCTTTGTTTAAATGGCATTAATACTTTATAAATGGTTACTTGCATTTGCGTTAACCAATTTCGGGGTCAATCCTCATCCGATTTTTGTAAGTGTTACAGAAATTGAGTACAATGCTGTAAATAAGACATTGGAAATTGGTTGTAAAATTTTTGTCGATGATTTTGAAAAAACATTGCGAAAAAAATACCTTGCAAAAATTGACCTGCAAGATGCAAAGTTAAAAGCTGAAATGAGTCGAATAGTGAACGATTATATTCAAAAGCATTTATCTATTTCAACGGATGGTAAAAAAGCGACTTTGCAATTTTTGGGATTTGAACTGCAGGAGGAAGGAGTCGTTTGTTATTTTGAATCAAAAAATATTGCAAAGGTGGAAAGGGTAGAATTGGTAAATAATATTCTGTACGAAAATAATCCTCAGCAAATGGGTATTATTCACATAATGGTTAACGGAGTTCGCAAAAGTAGTCGACTGGATAATCCAAATGAAAAGGCGAGTTTTTCGTTTTAAATAACTTGAGTAAAAAATCTCCACTTGAATCTATTGAATGTCCAGATATTATTCCTCCATATTGTCCTTTAATTCTTCTGATATTTTTACAATTAATTTATCGATGCGTTGACCGTCCATGTCTACAATCTCAAATTCAAATCCCCGCCATTCAAATGTTTCACCGCTAACAGGAATTCGTTCCAGTTCGTGTAGTACAAAACCTGCAATGGTGTCAAATTCATGCTCACCTTCATTCATCCATTCTGTTTTTTCAAAGCGACTTAAAAAATCATAAAAAGTAATTTGAGCATCCACCAAATAGCTTCCGTCTGTGCGTTTAACAATTTCGTATTCCTCCTGGCCTGTTTGAGGTACATCTCCTACAATAGCTTCTAGGATATCATTAAGCGTGAGCATTCCTTCTAGCGTTCCATATTCATTTACAATAAAACAACTATGAATTTTGGTTTGCTTTATTTTTTCAAGCACTTGGTAAGCGCTGTTGTTTTCAGGAACGAAAAGGGCGGGTTTGGCAAGTTTTTTTAAAATGGTGCCTCTAGGTGCTTTTAATAAATCTTTGATATAGATAATTCCCTTAATATCGTCCACGGTTTTATCACATACCGGATAGGTAGAGTAGTTGATTTGGTCATGTTGTTCAGTAATTGTTTGAACGGTATCTAAAATGTCAAACCAAACAATTTCGGTTCGGTGGGTCATAAGCGAAGTGATATTTCTATCCCCTAAATGGAAAACCCTTTCTATAATATCTTTTTCCTCCTCTTCTATTGTACCATGTTCGCTTCCTTCGGTAATCATAGCTTTGATTTCTTCTTCGGTAATTGCATTGTCGGAGGAGGCTTTGACATTGAAAAGTTTAAAAATAATTTTGGTAATATTATTTAGCAACCAAACAATCGGATATGCGACCGAGGATAAAAAATTCATAGGTCCTGCTACCACCCGAGCAATTTTTTCAGCTCTTAATAATCCAAGTCGTTTGGGTACTAATTCTCCAAATATAATGGATAAAAAGGTCACCAATATTACAATCAAAACGGTAGATAATGTGCCGGCATAGGGTTGCAAAAAATGTATTTGTTCAAGGAAAGGTTTCAGATAAGTGCTGAACTTTTCTCCTGAGTATACCCCCGTTAAAATCGAGATAAGCGTAATGCCAATTTGGGCAGTCGACAAAAATTTGTCGGGATTTTCTGTAAGGTGCAAAGCTGCTTTTGCTTTGAGGTCACCTTTGTTACCCATGCTTTCCAGTCTGCCTTTTCTTGCACTTACCAATGCAATCTCGCTCATTACAAACAAAGAATTTAAAAATATAAGCAGCAGTAAAATTAAAATTTCCATTTTGAGAGTATTATTAAATCATGATTTTTTTGGTTATGAATATTTGCAACAAGCAATTTTAATTTAGCTAACTTTTTATTTTATTTTAATGAATGCAAATTTTTCTATAACAGTTGCTCTTTTTTTTGGATTTATAAATGTTAAAGATAGTCTTGTTACTGGGTAATCATATCCACTATAAAGTAAAGTATATAGCTTTCCCTTTTCTTTTATTGTTTGCAAGTTTTTTTCGTTTGTTAAGATATAATCACCAGATGATATTTGATTCAATGAATCTTTCTGACCTATAATTCCCTTAGCATAAAAGTGAAGACTCCTCCATATTGGATATTGATATGTATATGTGTGTTGGATAGGGATATTGTTTTTTGAAATCCATTTCCCAACAGTACTGCCAGCCTGAAAATTTAATAAGGAAGGATAAAAAAAAGCATTAAGAAAAAGATTTAAGCCAATAGAGGTATAAAGACAAATCACCAAAATTGATTGAGGGGTATTTTTGATTTTAAAAAATAGTATAATAAATCCAATGAATACCACTATGGCAATGCATGATGTGAGCAGGCTAATCGATTCAAAAGGCCAAATTAACAAAGTGATTAAAATTAGCCAAAGTAATATGAATAAAATAAAATGAAAGTAAAGTAATGGGTTAATTATTTTACTATGTTTATTTCCTGATAACAAATCATTTATAAATCTTGCAGTAATTATTGCAGCAAATGGAAATGCAACAAAAATATAATGGGGCAATTGAAATTTACTTAACCCAAGTGAAAGATAAGTCAATAGGAATCCGCCAACAGTAATTCCTTCTTGATTTTCAGAAAGAAAAAATTGTTGTCGTATTATTTCTTTTATTTGAACGAAAGATGCAACTAAGAATAGAATAATCCAGGGTAAAAAAGACCAAAGCATATTTTGTAAAAGGAAGAAAATATTACTGTTGTTATTCCAGGTAGATTCACCGGTAATTCTTCCAAAGCTTTGAGTCCAATAAAAAAATTTCAATCCGGAAACATTTTTACCTCCGTTCACTAATTTCTCGGGTTGCATATCAAATTGTTGATACAAGCCCCAGCTCATTGGAATTAAGCATATTGCAATCACAACTCCTCCAAGTATATATTGCCATTTAAAAATTTGCGAAAATTTTCTTTGAAGTAAAATATGTGACCCAAACGCAAATACTGGAACGATTAATGCGATTGGTCCTTTGGTCATCATGCCAAATGCTATACCGGCAGTGCCTATGATGAAATGAATCAATTTTTTATTCTGAAACCATTCTGCAAGTTGCCAGATACTAAATATTACCCAACTCATTAAAATGGTATCGGTTCTTACATCATGATTCATTAAAATAAAACCCTGGCAGGAAGCTAAAATTATTGCAGATAATATAGATGTGCTTTTTTCATAAAACAAACGTGAAAATTTGTAAGTAGAAAATACAGCCAATGCAGCAAATAAGAATGACGGTAAGCGGTAAGCGAAATTAGTAATGCCAAATAATTTTAGACTTAATGAGCTTATCCAGAAAAGAAAAGGAGGCTTGTCGAGGTAATCCTTTCCTAAATCAAACAATTGAAGATAATGCCCGCTAGCCATCATTTCTCGGCTCATTGAAGCATATTGTGCTGCATCAATATCCATAATGTCTATACCAAAACCGATGAAACAAACCAAAGCAAGTAAAGCAAAAACAATGTATATATATTTACGGTCAATCATAATTTTATTTTAATAAAAGCGATCCTATTTTTTTGGTATAAACCATTGCAATAAAATATCCTGCCGAGCATCCAACTATTGCTCCTCCTAAAATGTCAAATGGATAATGTACCCCTACATAAATTTGTGCGTATGAAATCAAGGCAGCCCATATAAAAAATAAATAAGTATAATTTCCCCAGATATTCCGCATGGTAATGTAAATAAACATCGCAATGCCAAAATGATTGGCTGCATGAGATGAAGTAAAACTTCCATTTTGTCCGCAGCTTGGTAAAAGTAAACGGATCGTATCAATCATTTCTAAATCATTGCATGGTCTTTTCCTTCCAATGAATGGTTTAATAATTCTGCTGCTGATAAGATCTGTTGCAGATGCAGTTAATCCCAAACCAATTATCCAGCCCAACGCTTTTTTGGGAAAGTTGTAAATTGCATATAGAATAAAAAAAAGATAGAGCGGAATCCATACTAATGGCTCACGAAAAAATGGCATTATAGCATCAAATAATGAATTAGCAGTAGTTTGATTGATTTTAGTAAACAACCATTTGTCGAAGTCTATGAGCTTTTTAAACATAAAATTGCTGATTCCTGGTTTATAAAATAAATAAGGAACTATTCATATTAACTTAGTTATTTGGTATAAAAGGGTAAAAAATTGAACTTTTTTGTTAAACTGCCCTACATTTTGTTAAAAATACATGTTTTTTATTAAAATGAACAAATCCAATGCTTTCCAATGGTAGGTTCACTTTACTCATGAAACCGTTAATTAATTTGGTTTCGACCATATTCCAAGAAGTATTGTTGTTTTTTTTTAAACAGTAGTTTTAAAGTTATAATTTGCAGCTTTGTTAATTCCTATTTTTACTACGTTTAATTCACTTGACATCATTTCAACTTTCTAATTCCAATGAACAAACTTTCAATTGTGATACCTGCCTATAATGAGGCTAAAACTATTTATGAAGTGCTACAAAAAGTATTGGATGTTGAGTTGCATCATGGATTTCAAAAAGAAATATTGTTGGTAAATGATTGTTCAACTGATCGAACGGAAGAAGTAATTCATGAATTTATTGCTTCAAATAAGGGTACTGAAATTAAATACTTTAAACACGACGTTAATCAAGGCAAAGGGGCTGCAATACATACTGGAATTGCAGCAGCAACCGGAAGTTATATTATCATACAGGATGCGGATCTTGAGTACGACCCATCGGAATATAGAATTTTATTAGAGCCTATTATTAATGGAAGAGCAGACGTTGTTTTTGGTAGCAGATTTATAGGTGGCAAGCCACATAGAATTTTATTCTTCTGGCATACAATAGGGAATAAGCTTTTGACTTTTATCTCAAACTTGTTTTCAAACTTGAATCTAACCGATATGGAGACATGTTACAAATTGTTCCGAGCTGATATTATAAAATCTATTCAATTAAAAGAAAAAAGTTTCGGATTTGAACCGGAGATAACTCAAAAAATTGCACGTATTAAAGGAATTCGAATTTATGAAGTTGGCATTTCATATTATGGCCGCACGTATGAAGAAGGAAAAAAAATTAATTGGAAAGATGGATTTAGGGCATTGTTTTGTATTTTAAAATATGGCTTATTTAAAATGTGATTTAATTGTATAGTGAATTTGAAACAATAAAAATCTTCAATTGTATTTAATTGCTTCGACCTGATTTTACTTTTTTGAATACGAATAATTAAGTATGCTTTTAAAATTACGGATTCCCAAAACGATTCAATGGATTATACAATTGTTTTTGGTATTCCTTTCAATATTTACTGGCTTTCGGCTGCTAACTTTATTTTTTTTCAAGCCTGCTAACTTAGAAATTTACACTTTATATTCTTCCTTCTGGCTGGGTTTGAAATATGATTTGCGTTGGATAGCGTTGGTATTGCTTCCGATTGCTTGTATTTCTTTATCCCCGAAATTTTCACCTTTTTATTCTGAGCGATGTAAAAAAGGATGGGCTATTTATTTGGCGCTGATTACATTGTTATTGTTGTTTTTCTTTGGTGCTGATTTTGGTCATTTTGCCTATGTAAGTACGCGTTTGAATGCTAGTGCATTGAATTTTGCGGAGGATGCCATCATCTCTTTTGAAATGCTTTGGCAAAGTTATCCAATGATTTGGTTCTTGGCAGGGTTGGCGGGGGCTGTAGTGATGATGGTATGGATATTTAGAAAAACACATGTCAGTGTAGAGGAACAAAATGTCAATGTACACAAATTCGCCTATCGACGAAGCTGGCATAGTGCCGCTATTATTCTATTGGGGTGGTTTGTTTTTGGCTTTTTAAATTTAACGCCTTTGCGCTGGAGTGACGCCTTTACCCTCAATGATAATTTCAAAAGCTACCTAGCGTTAAATCCTTTGCAAAATTTTTTTACTACCCTGCGTTTTCGAAAGCCAGTTTTTAATCAGGATAAAACAAGGCATTATTATAGTACCATCTATGATTTTTTGCAATTGGATAAAAAAAGCACAAAAAAAAATACGTACGAACGGATCATGCATCCAAGCAGCAGGGCATTGGAAAGCAAGCCGAATATTGTGTTGGTAATTTGCGAAAGCTTCAGCATGTACAAAAGTTCAATGAGTGGCAACTCACTTAATAGCACTCCCTTTTTTAACGAACTTACTAAGAAGGGTATTTTTTTTGACCGTTGTTTTTCTCCCACTTTTGGAACTGCGAGGGGAGTCTTTGCGATATTAACAGGGATCCCGGATGTACAATTGTCAAAATTCAGTACACGTAATCCCCAATCGCTTAACCAATATACTATTGTCAACAGTTTTGAAGGATATAGCAAAATGTATTTTATTGGGGGAAGTAGCGACTTTAATAATTTCAGTGGTTTGATTCACAATATTAATGACGTTCAAATTTTTGAAGAAGGTAAATTTTCTTCCCCCAAATTAAATGTTTGGGGCATCAGCGATAAAAATTTATTTTTAGAAGCCGATCAGGTGATGAGTCAGCAATTAAAACCATTCTTTGCAATCATACAGACTTCTGACAATCACCGACCATATTCTATTCCATTAGATGAGCAGGGTTTTATACCCCAAAAGGTTTCCGATGAGGAGCTAATGAAAAATGGTTTTGAGTCCTTAGAAGAGTTCAATGCTTTTTGTTATACGGATTATTGTTATAGTAAGTTTATGGAAGCAGCCCGTAAATCGGCCTATTTTGATAACACCATTTTTGTTTTTGTAGGAGATCATGGAGTGGAGGGTAATGCGGAGGCAGTGTATCCTAAAGTGTGGACAGACCAGCGGCTAAATGATGAGCATGTCCCGCTCTTATTTTATGCACCTGCATTGTTGTCTCCCCAGAAAAGGGAAGAAACGGTTTCCCAGATTGATTTGTTGCCAACGCTTGCTAATATGGTTTTTCAACCGTTTACTAATAAAACACTGGGAAGAAACCTGCTTAACAATATTGATAAAGAGCATGCTGCATTTATCATTCATCATGATGAAGGGAAAATTGGCATAATCAATAATGATTATTATTATTCTAAAAACTTATGGATTAATAAGGAGGAATTGGTTCCTATAAGAAATGGCTTGCCCATTTTGTCGGCTTCCCAAATAGATTCGACTAAGCAGCATCTGTCTGAATTAACATCCGCCATTTATGAAACAGCCAAATGGATGTTGATGAATAATCAAGGCAAGTAACTGTTATTGTGAATTTTTTTTAGCCGCAATCACAATTAGTCTGGGAGATTTTATTACATCGTAGGGGGATAAATTATAATCACCCAATACTTCCTTAATTTGTAAACCTTGTTGGGATAACATGATTTCAAAATCTTCTAAAGTGAATCTGGCTACTTGTTCATTATAAATTAATTGGTGATCTAACAATTGATCCTCGACCACAATTTTTTTGTAAAAATGTGTTTTATCCATCGATTTGGTGATAAGATAATTAACCCCATCTATTTTTTTTTCGAACTCTTTTTCTTGTTGCGCTTCTGCAAACTGAGGATTTAAGTAATCCAAAATAAAGGATCCATTATTTTTGAGTGATTGTGCAATTGTTCGAATAGCGTTGTTGTGCTCATTGGAAGTTTTAAAATAGCCAAAACTGGTAAAAAAATTTAAGGCAATGTCAAAGTGATTTATCCAAAATGGAAGTCGCATGTCATGCTTATAAAAATGAAGTTTTTCTGTTTCAAATTTTGATGCTTCTGCTATGCTTTCTTCACTCAGATCAATACCTGTTACATCAAATTTTTTTTTGGAAAGGTAAATAGAGTGCCTTCCTTTTCCGCAGGCAACATCGAGTATCTTTGTGTTGGGTGCTGGCTGTAAATGATCGATAAGTTTGTCAATAAAAAGGGCAGCCTCGGCGTCGTTCCTTTTAAAGTAAAGCTGATGATAGTAGGGGGAGTTGAACCAATCTTTAAACCAGGGCCGGTCTTGCATTGAATGAAGTTAGAGAGATGTTATCCAAAAAATTTGATACTTAAAGCTACTAAAGCATACAATACCGTCACCCCAAATATGCCTTTTGCAGTTTTATCGATTTTTGCATTTACAAATAAGGTAAACAATAGTGCATTTACAAAAAGGGAAACGCTGATCCATGCTGTTATAAGGTTATGGTTCATGGTCATCCATTGGTACATTTCCTTCAATGTGAAGGTATTGTATTTGATCATTTTGAAAATGGAAAAGCCAATGATAGGGCCAATAAGTCCCATTGCTATACCGAGCCAGAAATTATCTTTTTTTAGGGTCATTTTATTGTCCAGTTTTTTTCTAACTTTTGTTTGAGTGTGTAATTGGTCAAATCAAATTGAACCGGAACAACACTTATATAATTATTTTCTAGTGCCCATACATCTGTATCTTTTCCTTTATCTAAGTTTACAAATGCCCCAGTGAGCCAGTAATATTTTTTTCCTTGAGGATCTTTGCGTTCTTTAAAATCCTCTTCATATTTTGCATAAGCCTGTCGACAAATTTTTATTCCTTTTATTAGTTCTATTGGTAAGGCAGGTATGTTTACATTCAGTAGCATATGCTTATCCAATTTTTTAGTTAAAAGGCTGCTAACTATCTTGGTCACATAATGTTTGGCAGGCTCAAAGTCGGCTTCATAACTGTAGTTTAATAGAGAAAATCCAATACTCGGTATGCTCTCAATGGAAGCCTCCATAGCGGCACTCATCGTACCACTGTAGATAATATTGATTGAATGATTTGCGCCATGATTGATACCACTTAAACAAAGGTCTGGTTTGCGGTGTAGGATTTTGTCTACTGCAAGTTTAACACAGTCGACCGGTGTGCCGCTTGTTTGCCAGGCTTCCACACCATCAAAGAGGTCCACTTTGTTCATACGCAGTGGCTGGCCAATTGTAATGGCATGCCCCATGGCGCTCTGTGGTTTATCGGGAGCTACTACTATTATTTTGCCAAGCCCTTTTACCGCTTCTACTAAATTACGTATACCCGGTGCTGTTATACCGTCGTCATTGGTAATTAAAATAGTAGGTAGTGCGGATGATTTTGCCATACGTTGAATTATATTGAAACTATATTTTAGTTAAACCATCTGAAGTAAGGCCTTTCAATTACCTGCCGAAAAGGCCATGGGATAGATACCAAAATTAACAACAGCGCAATACCGAAAAAAATCAGCATTTTTTTGTGTTTGGCTGCATCGGTGTCGGCCCTTTTAACAGCAGCTCGCCCGATATGAACCAGCACCCAAGCTATTAGTAATAGGCTCATATGTTCCATTGTAAAAAAACGATTGAGCGGGTCTTTCATATTATTTCCCAAATCTTTCAGGCGGTCAAACCATCCGTTGGTGAAATATAAAATCAATCCAATCAGCAGTTGGATGTCACAACTGATCATGAACAATAAATTACTGCGGTTGTCATTGGGAGTATAAGCTCTTTTTCCAAAAAATCCTGTCATTGCATTTAACAATGTCCAAAAGCCGAATAATAAAACGGCCCAACGAAAAAGACTGTGTAATATCAATACTATTTGCATATGATTTTTTTTACAAAAGTAAGGGCTAGTTTGTTCATCTTTTTAAATTTATTGGTCCTTGGTAAAATGAAAAAATAAATAAAAAAATAAAAAATATTTGGATTAGCTAAAAAAGTTAGTATATTTGTACTAATCAAATTAGTTACAATATGTCACAAGCTGGTCAAAATCTTAAATATCTGCGTAAACTTCGTGGATGGACACAAGAGGAATTTGCAGTTAAACTTGGAATAAAGCGGTCCCTTATTGGTGCTTATGAAGAGGAAAGGGCAGACCCCCGCCTCGAGGTGCTTGAAATAGTGGGGGATACTTTTAAGCTTAGTTTGGATGAATTGTTATTAAAGGACCTTAGTAACACTGGGGATAGTTTTTTGGCCAAGCGTAGGCAGCAAAAAATGATTTCTACTGATAGAAATGTCATTCATTTTGTTCCCGTAAAAGCTGCAGCAGGTTATCTTGCTGGTTATGCTGATAGTGAGTTTATCGATGAGCTAAATACATTTACCCTTCCCATGCTGGCTGGTGGAAATTATCGGGCCTTTGAAATAATTGGAGATAGTATGATGCCAACGCCGAGTGGAAGTATTATAGTAGGGGAAAAAGTTGACAATTCAGAAGACGTTAAAAATGACCAAGCATATATTGTAGTTAGTAGACACGAGGGCATTGTATATAAAAGAATCGTGCGGAACAATCGTTCAAAAAATAAATTAACCTTGGTGAGCGATAACCCACAGTACCAGCCATACCAGGTAAATGCGGAAGATGTGGTAGAACTTTGGCAGGCACAAATGGTCATTAGCAAGGTAAGTGCCCAACAGCGCTGGGACATGAATTCGTTGGCAAGTATGGTCAATAACCTTCAAAGTCAGGTCACTACCTTAAAAAAGAAAATGAATTAGCGCCTTGAGTTCTAATTTATTGCTTACAGTTGCTGTTGAATAGCTAGAAAAAGCTATAAAAATGATTTTGATTCAGCTTTTGCTTGGGCTAAATGTTGCGGCATGATGGCTTGCTTCAAAATTAATGACCTAGTTGTAATTGAGCTAGTTTTAATTAAATTGATTACTAAATCAATATCCCTCCCAATCATGTACAATTTAGTGCTACCACTGTATTGTTTGTGAGAAAAAACATAGGATCCAATCCGTAAATTTTCATAATTTTCAAATTCAGATACATCGCTTAACATTAAAAAACACAATTATGATCAAGTTACAAATCGTTGGCAATCTTGGTAAAGATTGCATCGTAAAAGAAGTAAACGGAAAAAATGTAATTAATTTCAGTGTAGCGCATACAGAGCGTTACAAGGACAGCCAGGGAAATCAAAAGGAAAGAACTACCTGGGTGGAATGTGCCTACTGGACAGATAAAACTGCCGTAGCCCAATATCTTACAAAAGGAAAAACTATTTACGCAGAGGGTTCTCCCGAGGCAGATGCCTACATGAATAAAGACAACCAAGCTGCTGCCACATTAAGAATGAGGGTTCAGAGTGTACAATTGCTAGGTGGTACGGGTGGCGAAAACCCAACCCAAAATAGCGTACCGATGTCGGGTGCGGCTTCCTCAGCACCATCATCTACCCATTCGCCAGTAGCAAGTGAAGTGGGGGCAGATGATTTGCCATTTTAAGAAAAACTAGTCTGTAGTAAAAAGAGCGAGGCGATTTTGCTTCGCTTTTTTGTTGACTTTATTACCCCATTTTTGCTTCATAATCGTTAAATTATTTATTATTCTTAGTTTGGCAATAACTGAAATTGGAGGTAAATATAGCCTGATAAACAGTGTTTTTAAATTAACAGTTCACTCAATTGTGCCCTTTGTTCAATGGCTTTGGCCTTTTCTGTCCATATTTAGAAAAATAATTCATAGATGAGCGCATCACTTTAACTTTTTTTTACATACCCATCCAGCTCCTCCATCGTTATTCAATGCTTCTTAGGGTTTTGTTAGTTCATTAATTGAATGAGCTAAGAAACTATTACATTTGTTCTAAATTACATATTCCATGAATGATATTTTTTTACAAGTAGATTCCCTAAGCAAAGCCGCAAGCTCATCCGTTCAGGTAGAGTCTGTTTGGAGTTTATTAGGCAAGGGTGGCCCACTCATGATACCAATGGGTATTTTATTTGCGCTGGCTGTGTTCTTTTTTATTGAAAGATTGCTGGCTATCAATAAAGCGGGTAAAATAGATGATAATTTCATGCGCATTATCCGTGATCATATCATTACCGGTAATGTGACAGCTGCAAGAAGTCTTGCAAAAAATACCGATAATCCAGTTGCCAGAATGATTGACAAAGGTATTCAGCGAATTGGTAAACCCATTGATGCAATTGAAAAAAGTATGGACAATGTGGGCAAGCTGGAAATGTATAAGATGGAAAAAAACCTTTCTATTCTTTCTGTAATTTCCCGAATAGCACCTTTGTTTGGCTTTGTAGGTACCATTGTTGGGTTAGTGTTGTTGCTGAAACAATTTGCTACCATTAGTAATCCATCCGTAAGTCAGATTGCTGATGCGATGTATGTTAAATTAATTACCAGTGCAAGTGGGTTGATTATTGGAATGTTGGCCTACCTAGGGTATAGTTATCTGGATACGCAAATCAATCGTACAGCCAATAGGATGGAATCGGCAAGCAGTGATTTCATCGACATGCTACAGGAACCACAGAAATAGTAACTAATTGATGACGAATCCTTGCAATAAAGCTTGTTTTTTTTTTAGTTATTTTTCTATAACATACAATCAGATATCAGTTATTCATTTAAAAATTACCCATTATAAATGAGCCTTCGAAGAAATAGTTTAAGACAACGTCATGACGAAGTGGATACTGGTCCATTAAATGATATTTTATTTATCTTATTGATGTTCTTTTTGATGATCTCAACATTGGCGAATCCCAATGTAATAAAGATGAGTGTGCCGCGGGCAAAAAGCGATACCAAGACAAAGCAAAGCGTAGTAGTGAGCGTAGACAAGGATAAAAATATTTATGTGGGAGCCAGATTAATCCCCATGGATTCACTAGAATCTGCTTTAAGACAATATATTAACCAAGGCGACAGCATTAAACCAGCAGTGGTAATCAATGCAGATTCCGTGGCGCATTGGGGAGAAATCGTTCGGGTGATGAAGGTGGCCCGCCGATTGGGGGCTTCAACATCTGCCACTGTTACCGGCAATGAGTAGGGAAGTTGTCGCTCGCTTATGAGTCATTTTTTTTTGTAATGATTAGCATGCGTTGTTTTCCAAAAATATCTTTTTTTGTTTCTATCTGGTAGTCAGTTTCAAATATGGCGGCTGTTTCTTTTGCATACTCCTCATGTATTTCTACAAAAATAGTTCCACTGTTTACGAGATGTGTTTTTCCAAAATCTGCAATTTTTTCATAAAATATAAATGGGGCAGTATCTGTTACAAATAACGCTTTGTGCGGCTCAAATTGGGTAACATTTTTATCTAATATTTCTTTCTCATTGAGTGGAATATAGGGAGGGTTGCTTATAATAACATCCACTTTGGGTAATTGATTCCAATTGGATTCATTTAAAAAATCAATTTCAATAAAATCAATATCCGCTTTTTGAAAGAGCGCATTTTCTTTGGCAACCAGTAATGCTCCTTTGCTCACATCAATGGCATGTAACATTGAATTAGGTAAATATTTCTTTACAGCTATAGCGATACATCCGCTTCCCGTTCCAATATCTAGTATTGATATTTTGTCGCCAGATTTCGACGGCATTATTTTTTCTTTCCCACAATGATCTATTACTAATTGAACCAATTCTTCAGTTTCGGGTCTCGGAATTAGGACCTGTTCATTTACAATAAGTTTCATTTTGTAAAACCAAGCTTCCCCTACAACATATTGCACCGGCTTGTGTAGAAGTAAATCTGCAAGGCAGCTATCTAGTTGAAGGGTTATTTTGGATGAGAGCGTTTGTTGGGGATTTTTGATTAGCTCAGATCGGTGAACCCCAGCTATCTTTTCAAATACCCAGTCAGTGATTACCATGGCTTCATTTGCACTGTAAATTGGTTGAAGTTGAATAAGATAGTCTCTGTATATTTCTTTAATCGTCATTAAAGCAAACATAGTTAATTTTTCTATTCATACTTTTGCTACTTGATTTGTGATGAAACATATATGCGTCGTTGTTTTGAACTGGCAAAACTAGCAGAAGGCAACGTTGCGCCCAATCCAATGGTAGGGGCTGTGCTAGTGTTTAATGACCTTATTATTGGGGAAGGATATCATCGTGCTTATGGCCATGCGCATGCCGAGGTGAATTGCATCAATAGCGTTGCTAAAGAGCATGTACACCTGATAGACCAATCCACCTTGTATGTTTCGCTTGAGCCCTGTTCACATTTTGGTAAAACTCCACCTTGTACTCATCTCATCATTGAAAAAAATATTCCCAAAGTAGTGATCGCTTGTAGAGATCCCTTTTTGGAGGTAGATGGAAAAGGGATTGAACAATTGAAGGCTGCTGGAATTGAGGTGATTACTCCTTTATTGGAAAAGGAGGCATTGGAGCTCAATAAGCGTTTTTTTACTTTTCATATCCAGCATCGGCCCTATATTATTTTGAAATGGGCCCAAACAGCCAACGAAATGATTGCCCAGAGTGATTATTCGAGGTTATTGATTAGCAATGAAAAAACCAATCGGCAAGTTCATAAGTGGCGAACTGAGGAAGCGTCTATTTTAGTGGGTACTACCACGGCTTTGCAGGATAACCCGTCATTAACCAATCGTTTATGGCAAGGCAACAACCCCATTCGGCTGGTAATTGATAAAGATTTGAAATTACCTGCCACTCATCAATTATTGGATGGTACAGTTAAGACCATCGTGTTCAATGCCATTCGGCAGGAGAATACGGGCTCATTAGTGTACCATAGAATTTCAGGAAATGATAACTGGGTGACACAGATTATAGAAGCACTCTATGAGATGAATATTCAAAGTGTTTTGGTAGAAGGGGGGACTAGTTTATTACAATCTTTCATTGATGCAAATTGCTGGGATGAAGCTAGGGTAATTACTAATACAGAAATGGAAATCGCCGCTGGCTTGAAAGCACCGTTGCTTTCGAATGCGGAAAAAAGGTCTACCCAAATAATCGAAAAGGATACCATTCAATATTATCGGCGAATTTAAAAGGGTTGATTTTTAAATCTATTTTTTTTCGATAGTTTTTTATCGTTGACCATTTTTGTCCAATTGTATTTTAATAAATATGAGTGAATCAGAATTTTATAAAACAATCGATCAGCCTGCTGTAGCGGAATATAAAGATAGGGGAAGTAAGTTTTTAGCTTTCGCCAATCCTATTGTTACAGCAGATGATTTTAAAAAGCAGCTGTTTTTTTTAAAGAAAGAGCATCCCAAAGCGGCACACCACTGTTTTGCCTACCGTATTGGTACAGACGGAAATAGCTTTCGGGTAAGTGATGATGGAGAGCCTGCTGGTTCTGCAGGCAAACCGATGCTTGGTCAAATAGATAGCAAAGAAGTAACCAATATTGCAGTAATTGTGGTGCGTTATTTTGGAGGCAGTTTGTTAGGTGTGCCTGGGCTAATCAATGCTTATAAAACGGTAACTAGCCTGGTTTTACAAGTAACACCCATCGTTCAAAAGCAAATTGAAGCAACTTATATTATTCATTTCGACTATACTCAAATCAATGACGTAATGATGGTATTGAAGCAGTGCAACTGTACCGTCATTACCCAGGAAATGCAGTTATTCTGTAACATTACCACCGGAATCCCTAAAAGCAGACTTACGGAAGTGTTGTATCGGCTTAAAGAGTTGCAAAATGTGGATACAAAAAAAGTTGTCTGATTGCTTGTTTTCTTGTAATTTTCTATAAATTAAAGGAGATGTCAACAGAAAAAAAATACACCCGTTTTTGGAGTTTTTATCCCTACTATTTGACTGAGCATAGTGATGCAAACAATCGGTTACTACATTTTATAGGAACCGGATTGATACTAGTGTTATTCATTACAGGAATTGTTTTTCAAAATTGGAATTTGATCGCTGCCATTCCTTTTTGCGGGTATGGCTTTGCTTGGGTAGGTCATTTTTTTATTGAAAAAAACCGCCCTGCTACTTTTACTTATCCACTCTATAGTCTGGGGAGCGACTTTGTTATGTTTTGGCATATATTAACCGGGCAGCTAAAAAAGAAAATGGCGGAGGCAAAAGACCAAATTCACAGCCAATCATAAATGAATATAGAGCTACTAAGAGATTATAGTATTCAAAAGCCATTCGTTACCGAAGGTTTTCCTTTTGGAGAATCGGTGATTGTTTTTAAAAATCAAGGGAAAGTTTTTTTATTAATTCCCTTGGATTCTTTTACTCTTCAATTTAACGTAAAGTGTGATCCTGAAAAGGCCCTTGAATTGAGGGAAGCATATCCCTATTCGGTGTTGCCTGGTTTTCATATGAATAAAAAGCATTGGAATACGATTATAGTGGATGGAGTTTTATCCAATAAGCAATTGTTTGAAATGGTGGATGAGTCTTACCGGCTGGTAAAAAAGTTAAAATCATTGAAATAACTCATTTGTAGGCGGGAAATAAAATGGATCATAAAAAACTTTTTGCTACGGTTAACTCTTTGTTTCCGTCTTGGTAGCTATAAAATCCTTCTCCACTTTTAATACCCAGTTTGCCCGCAGTTACCATATTGGTCAATAATGGGCAAGGGGCATATTTAGAATTTTTAAATCCTTCCTGCATTACCTGCAGAATACTGAGGCAAACATCCAATCCAATAAAATCGGCTAATTGAAGCGGACCCATTGGATGGCCCATTCCTACCTTCATAATGGTATCGATTGCTGCTACACCTGCCACGCCTTCGTGAAGGCTATAGATAGCTTCGTTAATAAGTGGCATTAAAATTCGGTTGGCAATAAACCCAGGCGCGTCATTTACTGTGCAGGGTATCTTTCCTAATTTTTTGCTCAGCTCAACAATAATATGGGTAATTTCTTTTGCGGTGCTAGCGCTATTAATTACTTCCACCAATTTCATTACGGGAACAGGGTTCATAAAATGCATGCCGATAACATTTTCGGGTCGATTGGTTACAGCAGCAATTTTTGTAATGGAAATGGAGGAGGTGTTGGTTGCTAAAATGCAGCCTACTGGTGCAGTCTGGTCAATTTGCTTAAACAGGTTCAGTTTCAACATTTCATTTTCAGTAGCCGCTTCAATGATCAGTTGTGCATGCTCTACACCTTGCTCAATTGTAGTAAAGGTATCAATACGATGAAGGGTTATTTTTTTTTGCGCTGCTGAAATAATTGATTTGGCTATTTGTCGGTCTAAATTTTTTTCAATGGTACTGAGTGCTTTTTTCAATTGGGTTTCACTGATGTCAACTAAGTGTACCGTATAACCAGCCTGGGCAAAAAGATGCGCAATGCCATTCCCCATCGTGCCTGCACCAATCACTGCAATTATACCATTGCCATCTAAAAGTTGGGTGCTAGGTATCAGTGAATTGAGGGGAGGGGGGGTATTTATCATTTTAAATAATTATTGATCGGACAGCTATTCTATTTCGGATAACCGGCATTGCTAGTTGATTATATTCAACAGCAGTTTGCAGTAAGGTGAATATCAATTACCCATTAAGTGTTCACTCATTTCCTGTTGATATTGTTGCGCCACCAATCTTGCTTGGGCAGCAAAGTCTTCATTGCTGCTGGCATAGATAATAGCACGACTAGCATTTACCAGTAAGCCGCAATCTTTGTTCATGCCATATTTTGAAACATCCTGCAAACTTCCTCCTTGGGCCCCAACTCCAGGAACTAATAAAAAATTATCAGGGATAATTTTTCTAACGTCTTCAAAATCGATCGCTTTGGTGGCACCTGTTACAAACATTAAATTTCCAGGAGTTCCCCATCCGGAAATCTTTTCTATTACCCGTTGGTATAAATGAACGGGTTTATCTTGTTTATCAGCGGGGGCACTCAAAACCAGTTGTTGAAAATCATCAGAACCCTTGTTGCTAGTTAGTCCTAGCACAATAGTCCATTTGTTTTCATATTCTAAAAAAGGCCTCACACTATCTTCCCCCATGTAGGGAGCAACCGTGATGGCATCAAAATTAAGTGCTTCAAAAAAGGCCCTTGCATATTGGGTAGAAGTATTGCCAATGTCTCCGCGCTTTGCATCAGCAATGGTGAATTGTTCTGAAGGAATATAGTCAACCGTTTGTTGCATAGCTTCCCAGCCTTTCAAACCCATGGCTTCATAAAAAGCGGTATTGATTTTGTAGCTCACACAAAGATCCTTGGTAGCATCTATGATTTGTTTGTTGAACTCAAAGATTGCATCTGGGTGCGATTGCAAATGTTTTGGGATTTTAGAAAGGTCGGTATCCAATCCTACACAGAGGTAAGATTTTTTTTGTTGAATTTGTTGGATGAGTTGTTGCCTAGTCATGTAGCAAAGTTAAATGGTAAAAGGGGTATATTTTCCAAGTGAAATGCTTGAATTATAAATATACCCGCTTTAGGTGTGTAAAACACTAAGGCCAAAAGCTAAATAATAGCATTTTGAATAGGAATGTTTTGTTCAGTAGTATCTCGGGCATACCTTCTATTTTGCACTTTTTTAATTTAGGCAACAGCAGATGAACTATATCAGCAGGTTATTATATTTATTTTATCTCCTGAATTTCTGTAGGGGCCATATTTGCATTTCTCATGGCGATTCCTCTGGCAGCATTTCCGGCAAAGTCGAGGAATGCTTTTTTAGTTAGCTCATCATCACTTGCCATAATCGGTACACCGCTATCACCACCTTCTCGAATGGATTGCACAATGGGAATTTGTCCTAGGAAAGGAATGTCAAATTCTTCTGCTAAATTTTTGCCTCCATTTTTTCCAAAAATAAAATATTGATTGTTGGGTAATTCTGCTGGAGTAAAATAACTCATGTTTTCCACTAGGCCAATAATAGGTACTTTAAGCTGGGCTTGACCAAACATAGCAATTCCTTTTTTAGCATCTGCCAGCGCAACTAGCTGAGGAGTGGTAACCACAATGACACCAGTAACTGGAACAGTTTGTACGATGGTTAAGTGAATATCTCCTGTGCCTGGTGGCATGTCAATTACTAGATAATCTAATTCGCCCCAGTTTACATCGCTCACAAATTGCTTAATAGCACTACTTACCATTGGTCCGCGCCACACTACCGCCTGTTTTTCGTCAATCAGTAGTCCAATACTCATCATTTTGATGCCAAATTTTTCAATTGGCTCAATCATTCCCTTGCCATCTACTTCGGTCATCATGGGTCGGTCGCCACGAACTCCGAACATAATATGTTGGCTGGGCCCATAAATATCAGCATCCATCAATCCTACTTTGGCGCCCCCTTTTGCCAGTGCGAGGGCAAGATTACTGGAAATTGTGCTTTTTCCTACTCCTCCCTTACCACTTACAACAGCAATTATGTTTTTTACACCACCTAAAACAGTTTTGGCATCTTTTCGGTTGCTGCTGGTATTGCTAGTAAAGTTGACCGTTACCAGCGCTTCCTTGTCCACTAATATTTTCACTGCATTGATACAGGCATTCATAATCATATCCTTCAGCGGACAGGCGGGTGTGGTAAGTATCACGGTAAAGGATACTTTTTTTCCGTCAATGGCGATATCTTTAACCATATTGAGGGTAACCAGGTCTTTTCCTAAATCGGGTTCCTGTACATTGCTAAGCGCCTTGAGTATATCTTCGTTTGTCATCGTTCAATTATTTGTTAAAATGCTCGTTAGTGGGCAAAATTAATCATTGAAGACTTTACTTTGTTTATTAATTGAGGAATGTTGTTATTTTGGATACTCAGCATTATATTATTAATTTAGCATCGTCGAAAAACGGTTTTTCGGGCTGCTATTTTAACTAGAGTGGATTTCAGCTGACCTATTGCCGTTGACCATAGTGAATTAGTTAGTTTTTTTTGACGGTTAATATCAATAATTTGGGGTGGGTAAATGGCTTAGAAGGATTTCCTGAAAGGTATATTCACCATTGAAATAATAATCGGAATTGGGTTCTGCAACCTGCAAGTAAACAAACACATGACTAAACTTATATCTTTTTTTTTGATTGCATCCTGTCTTCTGCCTATTGCTTCCAAAGCGCAGTTTGAGACATTTAAAGACTCAGTAGTGCAACTTTATGGAGTAGTGATGACGGCTGATAGTTTGCAGGGCTTACCAGCTGTGAGTGTGGTAGTAAAGGGGCAAAATCGGGGTACCATCACCAACAACCAGGGCGTTTTCAGTATAGTGGTCTTAAAGGGGGATCTGATTGAGTTTTCGAGTGTTGGCTTTAAATCAAAATTAATTACTGTTCCTAAAGATATCGAGGGCAATCAGTATAGCCTATTGCAATTGATGGTCAATGATACCATTTATCTGGCAGCTACCATAATTAAATCAAGGCCTTCGAGAGAGCAGTTTGAAAGGGATTTTTTAAAAACAGTAGTGCCGGATGACAGATTGGAAATAGCACGTAAAAATAATGACGAGAGTCGAAGACGACTTTTAATGGCAACATTACCTATCGATGGAAGGGAAGCAGCCGGTAGGTACCTCACCCAGCAGGCAGTGAAATCTTATTATACCGGCCAGGTTCCTCCAATGAATATCTTCAACCCATTTGCATGGAATGAGTTTATCCAGTCTTGGAAAAGAGGGGATTACAAGAAGAAATAATAGCTACCAACTCCATCGTGAAAAATTAAATCAGGGATTGTAAATTCGAAGCAACATTTAATTTTTTTCATTACAATCATAAAAGCTTTTAGCTATGAGCGACTCAAATATTCCTTCGCTGCCATTATTGTCGGGTACCAATTACTTCCTCATTGGATTTATGGGTAGTGGCAAAACCCATTGGGGTAGGTTGTGGGCCGCAGCCAATAAGCTTTCATTCGTTGATCTAGATGAGATGATTGAAAAAAAGGAGAACAAAACAATTGCAGCAATTTTTGACACCAATGGGGAAGCGTATTTCAGAAATCTGGAAGCAGATGCCCTTAGAAAATGTGGAAATTTGAAAAACACCTTGGTAGCTTGCGGTGGAGGAACCCCTTGCTTTTTTGAAAATATGCAATGGATGAATGAAAACGGAATTACAGTTTACATTAGTTCCAAACCTATGGAAATATTGGATCGGGTATTGGAGGAGAAAGAAAAGCGTCCGTTATTAAAAAAAATGAACCAGGCCGAACTACTTTTTTATATCGAACAAAAGATTAAGGAGCGCGCGCCATTTTATTCGCAGGCCAAAATAACGGTTCAGTCGGAGGGGTTAAATGAAAACTCTTTCCCTGGTATTGTTTCATCTATCAATTCATAAATTTTTTCTATGCAAGCCATTTACCTTAAAATTGCGGCATTGTTGGGAGCCCTTGCTGTTGCATTGGGTGCCTTTGGAGCCCATGCCTTAAAAAAAATACTCGATGAAAAGAGCCTGCTTGTTTTTGAAACGGCGGTTCGGTATCAATTTTATCATGTTTTTGCATTGGTGGCAGTGGGGGTTTTGCTAAAAGAATTCCCTAACAATCAATTAATTTGGTCTGGCCGTTTCTTTTGCTATGGCATATTGATATTTTGTGGTTCCCTTTATTTAATGACTTTGCTAGAGGCAATCGGTCTGCAGGGGTTTAAATGGTTAGGGGCAATTACTCCTATTGGGGGGCTTTGTCTGATTGCAGGCTGGATTTTGATGGCAATCGGTGTGGCGAAAGGTTAACTGTGTAATTTATCCCTAAGAATAGCAATTGTGCCATGGTTGTTTTCAATGCTGAATTCAAGTTGCATATCTGCCATTCTTTTTTTAATATTCTTTATTCCGTTTCCAAGTTTTCTAAAGTTTTCAGGATTAATTCCAATTCCATTGTCTTGGATAGTAAGTACCAAATAACCGCTTTCTATTTTTAGACTTATTTTTACCTCCGTTGCCTGAGCATGTTTAACAATATTATTGAGCAGTTCCTTTATCACTAAAAAAATATTTCTTCTTCTTTCACCAATTACAATGCTATCTGGTATGTTTTCTTCCACGTTGATTTGGCAGTTGATGCCAGTATCTTCGAAATATTCAAGTGCATAATTTCGTAAATAGGCAATCATATTATGTAATGAATCATTACTGGCGCTCATCGTCCAGATGATTGAATTCATGTTGTTAATTAATTCGTTGGCTGAGGAAGATATTTTTTCAATCTCTGGTATCACATTTTTCCCCATTCTTTTTTTTGCCAACTCGCTGTACAATCGAATGGTGGTGATGCCGGCACCTAAGTCATCATGCATTTCTGCGCTGATTCTATTTCGCTCATTCTGTTGTGAATGTAAGAGTGCTAAACTCACTTCATAATTCTGGTTTTCCAATTCATTTTTTAGATCTTCCTGCTTTTTTATATTTAAGATTAAGGAAAGCTTTTTTTTGTAAACAACCCCTGCCACAAAAATAATTAGCTCACCAGTAATGCCCAGCTCATAATATACCATCGAGTTTACAAAAATCCCTCCATTGGTTATAAAATCGATATGTATTAAATAGGAAATGGTAGAGAAAAAAATCAAAATAAAATTACCAATCGCGATATAATTAAACAATATATTTTTCTTTAAAAACGCAAAGCCAATATATGAAGCACCCAGCAGTAGCAAGAAAATTTTTGTATTATTTTCAATAGCATCTTGCAACTTGAAATTATTGGTAAAATAAACGATGAATGTAAAGCATATCAATAGGGCAATCAATGCATATTTTGCATATTGGATAATTGTATTGATGTGGGGGTGTTCGACTTTGGTTTCAAGGAATTCTCTAGTGAAATCGGTATAAAAAATGATACCGGCTATTTGTAAAGCAAATGCTAAATACTCATTGTAGAAGCTGCTTAGATCACCACTTTGGCTTTTAAGTAATGCGTTTAAAAAAAGCATGGAAAACATAGTGCCTGAATACAAAAAAACATATAAAAAGGCTTTATTATTTTTGCTCGCCAAATGATTGCTTCCGGTATAAAACATCATCATTAACAAGATACCACAGATAATATATGCAAAAACAGCACTATCACCCTTATAATGCCTAAATATTTTGAATTTCTCAAGATAGTCTTCTGAAATGAATGTGGGGGTTAGAATATTATTAGCCCTTTTACTAAAATTAATTTTTGCTATGAATGTGGCTTTTTCTCCTCCAATTAATTGAATGGGTTGATACCCATCGCTGTGACTTTCGTTTCTTAGCTGGGATAATTTATTGTTGGCAAGTAGTTTAAAAATGAGCACACGCTTGATATAGGTTCCAGATAAGAAATAAATTCTTTTTGCTGAATCTAGGGGGTTTTCGAGGGTGAATTTTAAATAAATGTTGCTGGTGATCCAAGTGTTGGGAATATAGACAATTGGGTTGAAATTATTTTGCAAAAACAATTTATTCTCCAATATTTTTTCTAACGTTGAGCTCCCCATACTATCGACGTATAGTTCATATTTATCAATTGGCTGAAACTGATCAATAGAAGCTATATTGATGGTATTCGTGTCATTAAAGGACTGCGCAGACAAGCCTGCGGTAAGTAGGGATAGCAAGCAGGTTAGAAATAATTTATTCAAAGCAGTACCTTTATTCAAACATACACCATTTCCTTCATAAAATCCCCCATAAAACCTTAGCTGGAGAAGGATTTTTCAGTAATGGTTTTTAATTATCTTTGTCATAATGGCCAATAAAGTTAAATCCGCTAAGTCAATAGCCTCTGGCGAGGAAACATTACAATCTGATATCGAAGAAAAGGTAGCTGTAAAACAATTGCTACAGGATGAACGTACCCATAAAATTGCAGGTGCTATCTTTTTATTATTTGCATTTCTTTTGTTTATAGCATTCTCCTCTTATCTATTTACCTGGGATGAAGACCAAGATAAGTTTACCTATCGAATGTTGTTAGTTAATGAGATTAAAGTCCAAAATTTGCTAGGTACATTAGGGGCTTTTTTAGCTGAAATCTTTATTCGTCGAGGCTTTGGAGTTGCATCCTATCTTTTTTGTACTTCTTTTTTTGTAGTGGGGGTAAATTTGTTTTTTGAAAAAAAAGTATTCTCTTTCCGTCGAAATCTTAAATATTTGATAGTGGGATTGCCAATACTGAGTGTGGCCGCTTCAGTAATTATGAACGGCAATAAATTTCCATTTGGTGGTTCTGCCGGAGATGCTAGTAGGGAATGGTTATTCATGAGAATTGGTGAAATCGGAACCGTAGCATTGTTGGCAGTTAGCTTGTTGGCGTATATTATCTGGCGTTTTAATCCAGTATTTACTTTGCCTTCCAAAGGGATGTTTGCCAAGGGGCAGCAGGATGAAGCAGTAGTGCCGGAATCTGCTATCGCTGCTTTAGAAGAAGATGAATTAGCCGATACAGAAGTAAAAGGAAACTACTTGAAGGCAGATGGGGCGATGCTTTTAATAGATGATCAATACAATAACTTCCCTCAACATGATATTCAAGTTATTGAAAAGGAAACAGCATCAGCGCCCATTATGGAAGCCGAACCGCTTTTTGTTGCTCCTCCTGTTGTTGAGGTAAAGCAGTCTAAAAATAAGGAAGCGCTACTCCCTTTAGAGTTGGAGATTAAAACGGTACCTGAAAAGGTTGATA
Organism: Ferruginibacter sp.; assembly: GCA_044357815.1. GTDB lineage: Bacteria > Bacteroidota > Bacteroidia > Chitinophagales > Chitinophagaceae > Ferruginibacter. Next base: position 27,735 of record JBIKOV010000015.1, read on the forward strand.
TCGCTGATCAATCATTTTCAAATGGTAAACATTCATCCCTTGGCACACCGTATGACCCCATATTAGATTTGAGAGATTACAAATATCCAACACTCGATTTACTGGAAGCGCATGGAAGTGAAAAAATTGTGCAGGACCCCAATGAACTTGAAACGAATAAAAATCAGATTTTAAATACCCTGAAGAATTACGACATTTCGATTCAAAAAATCACTGCTACCGTTGGTCCTACTGTAACGTTATATGAAATTATTCCAGCTGCTGGGGTTCGTATATCTCGGATTAAAAATTTGGAGGATGACATCGCACTTAGTCTTGCCGCATTGGGTATTCGCATCATTGCTCCCATACCTGGGAAAGGCACTATTGGAATCGAAGTGCCTAATACAAAAAAGACAATTGTGAGTATGCGCACGTTGCTTTCTTCAGAAAAATTTCTCAATAATAACTTTTCTCTACCGATAGCCATTGGTAAAAAGATCGATAACGAAAACTTTATTGTTGATTTGGCAAGCATGCCGCATTTATTAATGGCAGGAGCAACCGGTCAGGGTAAGTCTGTAGGGCTCAATGCAATTCTGGTTTCTTTGCTTTATAAAAAGCATCCTTCTCAGCTCAAGTTCGTTTTGGTGGATCCCAAAAAAGTAGAGTTAAGTATTTATAAAACCATCGAAAAACATTTTCTGGCGAAGTTGCCTGGGGAAGAAGATGCCATCATAACGGATACAAAAAAGGTAGTTCATACTCTTAATGCATTGTGTATTGAAATGGATAATCGCTACGACTTGTTAAAAGAAGCTGGCTGTAGAAATATCAGGGAGTACAATGAGAAATTTGTAGCAAGGAAATTGAGCCCTGAAAAAGGACATCAATTTTTGCCATTTATAGTTTTGGTGGTGGATGAGTTTGCTGATTTGATTATGACAGCAGGTAAAGAGGTTGAAATGCCCATAGCAAGGCTGGCGCAGTTAGCAAGAGCGGTAGGAGTACATTTGATCATTGCTACGCAGCGCCCTAGTGTGAATATCATTACCGGTACTATTAAGGCCAACTTCCCTGCAAGAATTGCATTTAAGGTAAGTAGTAAAATCGATAGTCGTACCATATTAGATGCAGGGGGAGCAGAGCAATTGATTGGAAAAGGGGATATGCTCATCAGTTACAATGGTGAACTGGTGCGCTTGCAATGTGCTTTTGTAGATACACCAGAGGTGGATAAAATTGTTGATTTTATCGGAAGTCAGCGTGGCTATACCCAAGCGTTTCTTTTACCCGAGTATGTGGATGAAAAGGAAATGGAAGGCAAGGATTTTGACCTCAATGACAAGGATTCCCTTTTTGAAGATGCAGCCCGTTTAATCGTTGCCAGCCAAAGTGGAAGCACCTCCTTGTTGCAGCGAAGAATGAAGTTGGGATACAACCGCGCAGGAAGGTTAATGGACCAACTGGAAGCGGCAGGGGTGGTAGGGCCAAACCAAGGTAGTAAAGTGAGGGAAGTATTGATTAAAACAGAAGCCGAATTACAGCAATATTTGGATAATAGCCTTTAATATAGAGCCCTCTTATTTAGATTTTAGACACCAGCGGACAAAGAGAGTTGAAGGGATCTGCTGAATTTATTCCAGTACTTTTTCCATTTGAATGCTTCTAGATCCTTTTATCAATAATTGAACTCCTAGGTAAGCTTGTTGTTGAAGCCATTCTTTTGCCTCTTGTACTTTTTGGAAATAAAGATATCGGTGGGGTATGTTTTTAAAATCTCCTCCTACCAATACTACTGCTTTCCAGCGATATTGGTCTATTAGATCAATAATTGAAATATGTTCTGCAATACTTTCATTTCCAAGTTCCATCATAGCACCTAGCAGCAATACTTTGTCATCTCCCCCCATGGATGCGAAATTTTCTATGGCTGCTTTCATGCTTGAAGGGTTGGCATTATAGGCATCCAAAATTATTTGGTTGCCCTCTTTTTCTATTAATTGGGATCGGCTGTTGGAAGGAAAATAATTCTCTAGTGCGTTTTGAATTG
>JBIKOV010000133.1:0-8868 GCA_044357815.1 Ferruginibacter sp.
TTATAGGAATTTTATCAACCCTATTATACTTAGTCGGTTGAACGATTTTTTAGCTAGTTATCAGCGAATGCCACTGTAGTAAAAATAATTATAAAAATAAAAGGGCAAACAAAAACTGATTAAAATGCCTGCTGATCAATGTTTTCATAATATATAAAATTGATCAGCAATCTCCAAGATACTTATAAATTAACCAATTGCCTGTTTCAAATCTTCTATTAAATCGGCGGCATCTTCTATCCCCACGCTCAAACGCATTAGCCCATCGGCTAGACCGTTCTTAATTCTTTCTTCCCTTGGAATGCTTGCATGCGTCATGCTTGCCGGGTGGTTGATTAAAGATTCCACACCGCCCAAACTTTCGGCCAATGAAAATAGTTTAGTAGAAGAAAGTACTTTATTTGCAGCTTCTATGGTTTCGTCTTTTAAAGTAAAGCTGATCATTCCTCCAAAATCACGCATTTGTTTTTTGGCAATAGCAAATCCTGCATTGTCTTCAAAGCCAGGCCAGTAAACTTTTTGCACCTTAGGATGGCTGCGTAAATAATGTGCGATGGCAGCACCATTTTCACAATGTCGTTGCATGCGCACATGCAAAGTTTTAATACCCCTTAAAACTAAGAAGCAATCCATAGGGCCTGGAACTGCACCACAACTTTTTTGAATAAAATGCAACTGGTCTTTTAAAGAACTATCATTCATGATTAGTGCCCCTTGAATTACATCACTGTGCCCTCCCAGGTATTTAGTAGCCGAGTGCATCACAATATCTGCACCTTGATCCAGGGGGTTTTGCAAATAGGGAGAAGCGAAAGTGTTATCCACACACAAAAGCGCACCTGCTTTTTTTGAAACAGTAGCAATTGCCGAGATGTCGCTAATATTCATCAGCGGGTTGGTGGGGGTCTCTATCCAAATTAATTTTGTATTGCTGGTAATTACAGCCTCAATATTGCTCAGTATGGTAGTATCAACATATATAAATTTGATTCCAAATTTTTCAAACACTTTTGTAAAAAGTCGGTAGGTACCGCCATACATATCATTGGCTGCGATCACTTCATCTCCTGGAGATAATAATTTTATTACAGCATCCGTAGCCGCAACGCCACTTGAAAAAGCAAGTCCATATTTTCCATTTTCGATAATGGCCAATGCATCTTCCAAAGCCTTTCTAGTAGGGTTCTGGCTTCGAGCATACTCATAGCCTTTGTGTTGACCAGGAGCAGCTTGAACATAGGTGGAAGTTTGGTAAATAGGCGTCATGATAGCTCCAGTACTTGGATCTGGCTCAGCTCCTGCATGAATGATTTTTGTTGCTAATTTCATTTGATACTTTTGTTGAGAAGCAGTAAAAAAAATAAAGTCGTTTATTTAGTATGTTGGTTTTTCTAATTTCCAGGAATTTTTGTGAGGAACAACAATAATCACTTCTAATTCATCTCTAAAAAAGTAAGATAAATTTCCAATTGCAGAAAAAACTTTAAAAATTGCTGCATTCAAATTAGTCCAACAATATTTTTTATAGTAATACTTGTTGATTACTAATTTAAAGTCATCTGATAGTAAACTAAAATAAGTTTTCACCTCATTTGCTGAATATTCCTTCCAATGGTGGCCGTAAGTGACTTTAGAAAATATATCACTTACTCCCAAGCCCAAACCGTCTAATAATAATATTTTTTTAAGTGCCCTTATAATATTTATTAATGTAAGGGAATTTGGAGTCGAAATATAAATAACACCATTCACTTGAATAGCCCGATGAATTTTTTTCCAAAAGCTAATTGGATTAAAGGTGATATGTTCCAAAATTTCTGCAAAAATTACCAAGCCAAAATTATCTTGGAGATTATCTAATGATTCTACACTTTCTAATTGATTTTCTATTACTTTATGTATGCCGAACTGGGCACTTCTTTTTATTACAAAATCCAATCCCCAGAAAGGGGATACATCCATTCCATAAACATCATATCCCATCTTTTTAAGTAATATGGAGGTATGCAGATAATGGCTTCCAATGTCTAAAATTTTGGCATTTTTTGGAATAGATAAATTTTGGATGCTACACAAAAGTCTTTTATACCTTCCCCTATGGAATTCAAAATAGGTTATATCCTGCTTATTGCCATCTGTAATACAAATTGAATAGACTTCTTCTAACAAAAGATCAATTTCTGTATTAATTTGAGAGGTGAGTTTCATTGAAATATAATGTGTAAAGATTTCGAAATTTTAATATTTATTGCATATAGATTCGATAGTTTTAAAAAAATATTTTAAAAAATAATCGGCAGAGCCACTTTAAAGTCATCCCAGGCAATCTGTAAGTTAGCCCCAGTGGACGTTTTTTCAAAATTCATTGCAAGTGCTTCTAAAATTTCTGATTGCTTTTGTACCGGAACTTCTATTCTTACTAGATCTTTACTTTGATCATATTTAAATGCCCCCCAGATATCCGTTTCTTTATTGATGATCATTGTCCATTTTTCGGCCAGCGGTATGCAATAGAGGGTGTAGCGACCTTTTTTAATTTTGGAATTTCCAATTTTAACATTTTGGAAAAATTCAATTTCTGTTGCTTCATTTGCACCAAGCCGCCATACTTTTCCATATTCCAGCAATTCACCAAAAATGGCTCGTCCAATTTTTTGGGGTCTGCTGAAGACAACTCTTGCGATTAATGGTTCAGTTAGTTTATCCTGAATTTTTAAAATAGGGTAAGCATTTGGGTAATAACTCATATCCATTGGCGATTTGTCTAACGGCGGAAACTTAGTTTGGGCTTGCAATGCAGTTACACTAATCAATAGGAATAAAACCACTGTTAAAATCTTTCTCATATACTTTTATTTTTTTATAAATATAAAACGAATTATTGACTATTTAGGTTGCATAAATATTGTGCCGAAAAAATTTTGAGCTCAGGAAAAAACAGTTGGTAACATTTCTCCAATTCTTGATAATGGGTATTGAAAATTGAAAAGGCAATATCCGATTCAGATAAATAGACGGCTCGTCTAGCCAAACCTCCGAAGCTTTTTTCAATCCCTTCCCTACAGTTATAGTGAAAAAGCCAATTTTGCTGCTGCATATAGGGAAGCATTTGTAAAAACTTTTCTGGAAGTCCAGCACTGTTATTTTGTAAATTAAGGTAAGTTGACTGACAAAAGGAGTCCAACTCTTTTTCATTGATAAATTCATTTTTATCATTTGCTAAAAAATGGTCGTATACAACATCTATAAAAGCTCCGGCATAGAGCCGATAATTTTGTTTAAAATAGGATTTAGCTTGTTGAGTTACAGGATGAAAATCAGTAAACTCATCTATTGCTCTATGTAAGGCTATTCCGCGTTGAACCACCAATGAAAAATCAAATTTTTTTTTGCCCTTTACAAAGTCACTAATCATATTGCCGGTCAATATTCCGGGCTCATTAAATGAAAGGTAGGCATGGGCTAAATAGTTCATTTTGCAGAATGAGTAAATCAATTGCCGGGGTGTAGCAATAATATATGCCTGCCCAACTTTGATGGGTATAAAGGTAAGATTATTAAAACTGCTTACTTCAAGTCATCCACCATTTTTTCAAATGGCAGGCGCACCTTGTTAGCGGCCTATTCCTGGCACAACTGGTAAGCTTTCGTTGCCTGACTCATTAACAGCTTGTACTGCAAAAAAATAATTATCTTTTGAATAAGGTAAACGAATCTCAGTTTCTGCGGTATATATTTTTTTCTGCCAAACAGGGCTGCTTGTTTCTCTCATTAAAATATAATACCCCTTTGTTTTGCCGTGGGCGGGTGCAGTCCAATATAGATAAGTGGAGTTAGTCAATTTTTTCACATCCATTTTTACCGCGGCTGGGGAGGATGGGGATTTAGCAAGATTGGCCAAATTGGAAAGATTCATGCAGGTGTTTTTTCTCAGGTATTCAAAGTCGATGAATTCGGGTAAATCGCCATATTGAACATTATTTTCCATTCTGATATCCTGGTGCTGGCGAGTGTAATTTTCATTCATTTCAGTAAACCGAACCGCTGGAAATCCTTGCTGTACAAAAGGTGTGTGATCTCCACCTCGAAGAAAACGGTCATTCCGGTAAATCATGATTACTTGCAGATTGTCAACGTATCTTTCTCCGATTTCTTTTACATATCGGGCTAGTTGCCTCGATTTGCCATCATTTTCCAAGCCAAGAGATCTAATCAGGGAAGCATTTTTTTCCGTTTCAAAGGCGGGCAACCCCTCACTAAATACACGAATTTTTGTATTGTCAATAATATTGGTTTCATTGCTGTTATTACTTCCCATAATATCATTGTTAAGTACGGCTTCTATATTCCACTTGCCCTTTTTTGCTTTTTCACTCATATAAGTAGCACCTAGTAACCCTTGTTCCTCGCCGCTTACTGCCACAAAAATAATGGTAGCAGGAAAACCACGTGAACTCATTATCCTTGCACATTCTATTACTGCCGCCACTCCGCTTCCATCATCATTGGCGCCGGGGGCATCGCCTATTCGGTCCATTACACTGGTTCGCATATTATCGAGATGTCCGCTAATAATAAATATCCGGTCGTCTTCGGGGTCGGTTCCACGCAGTGTTGCCATTACGTTTCCTAACACCAATACTTTATCTACTCTTTTACCGTCAGGTTGCAAAGTGGTGGTGTCAATGATTGCTGTTAGCCTGCCTGAAGACTGTTTGGCCATTTCATTGAATTTGCCCAATACCCAATTGCGTGCAGCGCCAATGCCACGTTGAGGGTCTGTTTGCGAACTCAAGGTATTTCTTGTGCCAAATGCCACTAAAGTTTTTATATAGGATTGTAAAGAGTCGGCAGATACCTCATTAATCATTTTTTCAATTATAGGATCACGGTGGATAATGGTTTGAGCATATCCTTGCATGAAAAAAAATGTCAGGCTAAAAAAAAGCAGCTGTTTCATATGATTCATTGATGTTTTGAATTTATTTGGTGGCAGTAGACCAACAACCTTACTGCAATTACTGCTTTTTGGTGCATAAAAAAAATTACTTTTGCAATCCTGGGTCAAATAAATTTTTTTTTAGGGTTAATAGGCCGACAGGATATTTTTTGAAGTATAAAACATACATGTATGAGTAAAGGACCTGTTTCTAATTTTATTGAGCATCATTATCGGCATTTTAATGCAGCTGCCTTAATGGATGCTGCTAAAGGATATGTTACCCATTTGGAAGAGGGTGGTAAAATGATGATTACCCTTGCCGGAGCGATGAGTACTGCCGAATTGGGATTAAGCCTTGCTGAAATGATTCGACAGGATAAAGTTTCGATTATCAGCTGTACCGGTGCTAATCTTGAAGAAGATATAATGAACCTAGTGGCGCATAGTCATTACAAAAGGGTACCCAACTATCGGGATTTAAGTCCACAGGAAGAATGGGAATTGCTTGAAAATCATTACAACCGGGTTACCGATACCTGTATTCCCGAAGAAGAGGCTTTTAGAAGATTGCAGCAGCATATTCATAAAATTTGGAAAGATGCAGATGATAAGGGAGAAAGTTATTTCCCTCATGAGTACATGTACAAAATGCTGTTGAGCGGTGTATTGGAACAATATTATGAAATAGACCCTAAAAATAGCTGGATGCTTGCTGCGGCTCAAAAAAACATTCCAATTGTAGTACCGGGATGGGAGGATAGTACCATGGGAAATATTTTCGCTTCTTATATTATTAAAAAAGAGCTGAAAGCTACCACTATGAAAAGTGGGATTGAATATATGGTTTGGTTAGCAGATTGGTACCGGAATAATTCGGGTGGGAAGGGGGTAGGGTTTTTCCAAATTGGAGGAGGTATTGCCGGTGATTTTCCAATCTGTGTGGTACCAATGATGTACCAGGATTTGGAATGGCATGATGTTCCTTTTTGGAGTTATTTCTGTCAGGTGAGTGATAGTACCACGTCATATGGATCCTATTCCGGAGCGGTGCCCAATGAAAAAATTACCTGGGGTAAGCTAGATATCCATACCCCTAAGTTTATTGTTGAAAGTGATGCTACTATTGTTTGCCCGCTAATTTTTGCTTGGATTTTGGGATGGTAGGCTTTTGTCAATCGCGATATAAAAAAAAGGCTTCCAACGGGAAGCCTTTTTTTTATCTTGTTCCATTCCCTAGGGGGATATCTCTTTTTAGTATTTCATCACGGTTAGCAATTTCCCAAGCAGTATGAAATATCATTCTTACTCTTTTCTCATACAAGTCCCAGTTAATTTTTTCTACGGTATCAGTTGGTTGGTGATAATCGGCCTTTAGCATGCCATCATAAAAAAACAGGATGGGCACGCCTTTTCTTGCAAAATTATAATGATCACTTCTGTAATAGATTCTATTTAGATCATTTGGATCATCATATTTATAATCAAATACCAGTTGGGTATATTGATTATTTACGCCTTCATTGATTAGCTGTAGTTCACTGCTGAGTTTATCATGACCGATTACATATACATAATTCAACGTGTCATCCTTTTTCCTTTCGGTATCTATTCTGCCTACCATATCAGTATTTAGATCTGCGGATGTTTTTTCCAGCGGAAATAGGGGGTGGTCGCTATAATATTCACTACCCCATAATCCTTTTTCCTCACCACTCACGGTCATGAATACCATTGTTCTTCTTGGTCCTTTACCAGCTGCTTTTGCCTTAGCAAATGCTTCGGCCATTTCAATAACGGCGCAGGTTCCACTTCCATCATCATCCGCCCCATAATATATTTTACCATCATGTTTTCCAAGGTGGTCATAATGACTGGTTAAAAAAACAAATTCATCTTTTTTATCAGTGCCTTCTATAATGCCAATTACATTACTGGCATTGATTATGGCTCTATTTTTAGCGTATTTCAAAGAGGAGGCAATATCTTTTTCAACTATCGAACCTTGGTCAAATGGTTGGCTGGATTTAGCAATTTTTAAAATGGCTTCAAATTGGCTATTGAAAATAGTTGAAGCAAAAGCATGAGATAGAAAAGCATGATTTATTTTTTTTCCGTCACCAGTATTTCGCGGGTAATATACATTTGATTTCAGATTGGCTTCAATGATTCTTGTCATAAAAGTTGCCTGATTGGTGTTGATAACAAATGCGCCGGCGGCTCCTTTTGCTGCTGCGGCAGCTAATTTTTTATCTGTTCCTGGGTATGACCAATCAGAACTTCGGTTGGTTCCACTTACCAAATATTTCCCATCTTTCTTTGGCTCTCCGGAAAAGAAAACGACTATTTTTCCAGTTACATCTATCCCTGAGTAGTCTGAATAATTTTTATCATCAATGCCATATCCCACTAGAATAATTTTGTTGCTTGCAAATGTGCCTGTTTCACTAATGTTGACCTGGCAGTAATAATCTTTGCCGAATTCGGCTGTTTTACCGTCAATGCTTAGTTCGCTATTAACAAGGCTATCTTGATATAGCGGATACATTTGCTGGTAATTTTTTAAAATAGGAGCAGCTTTCAATCCCATTAATTTAAACTGTGTTTCGATATAAGCTGCAGCTTTTCGTTGTCCGGGAGTACCAGTTTCCCTACCTTCCATTTCATCGCTAGCGATGATAGTCAAGTGTTTCTTCAAGTCATGAATAGTAATGGTAGCAGCATATTTAGCGGGATTATTTGACTGAGCGAGACAGATCAATTGCGAACTTATCAATACAAAAATAAGTAAGAGTGGTTTTTTCATATTTCAAATATTAATTAAGGTAAGATGAAATTTGAATTCTATTCCATCCTGCCTAGAGAGACAAATTTATTATTTTTAGAGGCTCTGCCAAATTGGAAGATCAATGCCTGTATGCAGCTTTCAGCGTTTTATTATTTGCTTATTTTTAGCAGGCTATTTTATCAACCCTAGTTTGGTGGCGGCCGCCTTCGAAGGGGGTATTCATAAAAAGCTCCAGCATATTTTCTGCTACACCATCCTTTACAAAGCGAGCAGGGATACAAAGAATATTGGCATCATTGTGTTTACGGGCTAACTCTACCAGTTCTTCGCCCCAGCAGATGGCGGCCCTTATACCTTGGTGTTTATTAGCACTGATTGCTACGCCGTTTGCACTTCCGCAAAGCAATACACCAAATGCAGCTTCACCCTTTTCAACCGAAATGGCAACTGGGTGTGCAAAATCTGGGTAGTCGACCGAATCTTTTGAGTAGCTGCCAAAATCTTTGAATTGCAAGCCCTTTGCTTCCAATATGGAAATCAGGTCTTCTTTGCAATCAAATCCGGCATGATCACAGCCAATGGCGATGGGTAATGCTAAGTTAAATGGAGTCATTATTTATAATTTATAACTGATAACTGATAACTGATAACTGATAACTGATAACTGATAACTGATAACTGATAATTGGGCGGTAAAATTAAATCTTAATTCTTTCCTAACCGCTTAAAATTATCAGTTATCAGCTATTTACTAAATATTAGCTCCACTCTTTTTCTTCGTCTTTACGCCTTTTTTTCTCCACTCTGGTGGTCAAAATAATACTTATCCAGTATAATATTAGTAATGGTATTGCTACTAAAAATTGGCTTGTCCAGTCGGGAGAAGGGGTGATAATGGCTGCAACCACCAATATAATTACAAAAGCGAATTTGAAATATTTTTTCAAAATACTACCAGTAATCAATCCGATTTTAGCGAGCACATAGGATATTACAGGCAACTCAAAAGCGATTCCACATCCCAGCATCAAGTTAGTAAGACTATCAATATAATCGTCTATGGCTGGTCGGTATTGAATCATACCCGTTTTTCCCAAAGTAAAACTTGCTAAAAAGTTAAAGGTAAAGGGGGCAAGTAAAT
>JBIKOV010000134.1:0-8841 GCA_044357815.1 Ferruginibacter sp.
CTTTTAGTAAACAGGTGAAATCATCGGATGACCGTCCTATGGAAGGGTTTTCAATAGCAGGTATTGATCGTCATTTCTATCCTGCAAAAGCTGAGTATGTGAAAATACAAAATGAAAAGGGACAAAAAGTGAATGATAAAAAAAGGATTGTTGTATGGAATGACCTAGCTGTAAATCCAGTAGAGTTGCGTTATGCCTGGGCGCGTAATCCGATGGGTAATCTTGTTAATGATGCAGAAAGAATTATCCCTGTACCCCTTTTTAGAACCGATAGCTGGGATTATCCAGAAGCGCCCTATTTATCCAATGAATTTGAACTATACAGGCAAAAACAGAAAGTTTTTCAGCAGCAGGCAGAAGAGTTGGCTCGAATCAGGATAATCCAAGAAGCAGAAAAGTTAATAAGAGAAAATAAAAAATAAGATCGATGTAAGCAGGCGCTTATAAGTATTTAAATATGTTAGCATGAAAAATATTGGAATCTTATTTAGAGTTTTTGTTGTGATGTTGTTTCAAACCGTTGGTTGGGCTCAGCCACCAATTAATTTGTTCTCCACTGGTGGACATACTGTTTACCATCTACAACCTGCCACCGTGGTACGTGGTGGTGGAAGGGCTATTATCAGCGCAGCTTTTGACGGTTCAGTTTTGTGTCATACTCCCGATGGTAAACTCCTCTGGAAAGCCCAAACAGGCGGAAATTTCCCATTCGACCTCTGCGTGGCCGATATCAATGGCGATGGATTGGACGAAGTGCTCGTCGCTTCTGGCGATGGTGTCTTGTATGCAATCGGCTCTAACGGTAAGCCACTTTGGTCGTTTAAAAAGGGATTGCCTTTGTACCAGGTTTGTGCAGCTAAACAAGCGGATGGCAAATGCATCATTTTAACCGGCGGCGTTGAGCAGGTTCTCTATGCTTTGTCTTCAAAAGGAGAAATCCGCGGACAAATTTCGGCGGGTGCTTGTATACGTCATTTGCGTGCGGGTAATTTACTAGGGCAGGGGCGTGAACAGGTTGCCATGGCTACTACCACTGGAGCATTGGCAGGTACCTTGGGTTTATCTCTTTTGGATCCGAAGGACCTAAGTTTCTTGTGGAAGCTTAGTAATATCGGTGTATATGCTCCTAACGCTGGTCGTAGGTTTTTCAGCATGGCCATGGTGGATATCGACCATGACGGCAAACAGGAGATTGTCCTTAGCGGCAGTTGGGGAGAAAAGGGAAAGATCTATGCTTATGATGGGGTAGGCAAGCAGCGCTTTGCAAAGTCTGATCCCCGTATTCCGGATGTCCCTTATAGGATGAATTTTTTGATACCCGTCAAATTACCCAAAGATGAATACATTATTGGACAGTTCGGAAATATATTGATTGTTTACAATCTTGATGGTTCTTGCCGTGAAGTAGTAACCGGACAATTTGCTTATGCCAATGCAAGTTTCGACCCATTTACTCAGATTCTTTATTGTGGTAGTGAGGTTTCCGGCGGGGATGAAGTGGTAGCCATTCACCTCGACAGGCCAGGTTGGCAGAAAGCTTTTGCTGAAGTAAAACCGGTGGGTAAACTAGCAAAAATTATTGCCAATATGGAAACCCTCAAGGCACAGGTTGACCGGTTTCAAGTTCCTTCCTATCAGCCAGCGCCGAGGCATGCTGACATACTCCTTATGGATGAGTACCACTATCGAACACCCGAAGCGCTCCGTCGTCCGGAATATAGCGGAGCTAACCTTCGTTATGTATCGCATCTTACATTGGGACAAAAACCAGCACCCGGAGAACTCTGGTGTCGCGACCGCTCTGCATTTTCTAACTATGATTTAACAGCAGATCAAATAGTGGCACAAGTTGAAAAATGGGAGGCTAGTGGCTTGGACTTTGTTCTGCAGGCGAGTCACACAACCGCTATGCACCTGTCGCCTTCCACTTTTGAACGAGTTTTAAAGGCCGCACCAAAACATTTGTGGGGCTTTGAGCTTTCAGAACCGGGTGAGCAACTCAACGAACAGGAGCGTGAGATTGTGGAAAAAATTATCCTGCCATTAGCGGAGCAATGTAGTATCAATGGTCACAAAAAAATTCTTCTGCGCACAAAAAATATCTTCTGGAATGGCAATGTATATAAACCATTTTGGCAAAACGTACTTATGAATCCCCGTTATCGTGACATTATTGTTCCCTGTCTTGAGGAGACCAATAGTCGCAGCCAGGACCTAAGCCTGGCAGGGCGTTTGGGACTATGGCAAAGTGGAGTATTCGATAGTTGGGCTTGTAGGGCTGAGACAGACAACGCCTGTTTCAACCGCTCTTTTGAATGGTCTTCTCAGCAAATTTTTTCGCATCATCTTCGTAACATGGTATCCTGTGCTGCCCAAGGATCGGATGTTTATTTTAATGGTATCCATCAGGGGCCTTTTTCTGCAACGCTCGAAACCCAACTTTTCCCATTTTATGATATGCTCAAAAAAGGGATTGTATTTATTCCTCATCGAGCGGAACTGGCTAGTCTTTCAGGGGTGGCCCTAGGTATGCGATCACCTCCAGGGGCTACCTTTTTGAAACACGGCACCAATGGTGCTAGAGTAATCTATCCTCAGGATCAGCCTCCATTAGTGTTTGACCGCCTCGATTGGTACTGGGGTGGGGCTCCGCTGCAATCCAGTGATTTCTCTCGCTATGCTTTTGGCGTTGAGCGTCGCATGTGCAACTTCCTGCCTTTGACTCCTTACGGAATGGTGACCATGGTTCCTGACGCAGTATTGCCAGGTCTCAATAGTCGCTATGATTATAAGATCACAACCGACGGAGAATTTTTTTATGATGATAACGGAAAGTCATACGGACCGGATCAATACCAACCGGTAGTTGAAGCGGCTATGCGGAAAGCCTCGGTGAAATTACCGGTGCTTGTGAAGGGGGCTGCCAATTGGTCCGCAGCCTGGCTGGATGCAAAACATCTTCGTGTCACACTAATAGATCCTGGTTATCTCGATCCGGCCGATCGGGATGTGGAGATTGTGTTGCAACAATCGGGTTGGATCCGCTGTCGAGATATTTTGGGTAATAAATACCTGCCCATTCAAAAGCACAGTGTTGCACTGCAAATCCCCATGGGCACTTTGCGTATTATTGATTTGATAAAAGAATAAATTAAAAATATTCCAAGTATTTAGGAATAATTGATATAAGCCTTTAAAGAAAATTTACTATGACAATACCATTAAATGCATTAAAAATTGCTTCACTCGCTATGTTCATATTACTTTCTGATGGGAGTATTTTGAATAAACAAAAGCAGGAGCGTCCGAAGGATAAACCATTGAACATTCTATTTATAACCGTTGATGACCTTGCCTATAATTCAATCGGTGCTTTTGGATGCCGCGTTAAAGATATATCCCCCAATATTGACAAGCTTGCTTCTAAAGGAATAAGGTTTACCAATGCCTATGTTAATTCAGCCGTATGCCAGCCTTGTAGGCAATCGTTGCTTACAGGGCTTTACCCTCACAATAATGGTGCAGAAGGCTTTGAGCCAATCGACGATAAGATAAGCACGCTTCCAGAATTACTGAAAAGGGCAGGATATATCAACGGGATATTGGGTAAGGAGATTCACCACCAACCAACTGAAAAATTTTGCTGGGATTTTATTCCTTTCAGAACTGAAAAAGATTCGGTCTGGCGTTCAGGAAACTCCAGAGATCCTGCTCTTTTTTATCAATATTCAAAACGCTTTTTCAATATTGCAAAAAGTGAAAATAAGCCGTTTTTTTTTCTGGCTAATTCACATGACCCACACCGGCCATTTGCTGGTAGTGCACTTGACAGTGCCGATTGGGAAGGACACCTTCCTCCGATTACCAGAATATACAAACAGAAAGATATAGAAATGCTTGGATATCTTCCTGATATACCAGCTGTTCGCAAGGAGTTGACTCAGTATTATAACTCAGTTTACCGATGTGATCAGAGTGTTGGCGAAATATTACGCGCATTAAAAGAAAGTGGTTTGGAAAGTAATACTATGGTGATATTCCTGAGTGATCATGGTGCATCATTTCCTTTTTCGAAAGCACAATGCTATCTCAACAGTAATAAAACGCCCCTGATTATCTGGTGGCCAGGAATGAATAAAGTGGCTAAAGCAAAAATCAATCAACTGATATCCGGTACCGATATCATGCCAACTATATTGGAAGCAGCTGGTTTACCCATTCCGCAGCATCTTGACGGCAGAAGTTTCGAGCCATTACTTTTGAAGGAAAAATATGAAGAAAGATCTTTTCTTTTAACCTCATTCTACCAAATTTTTGAAAAGAAAAGATTTCCAATGCGGTGTCTTCAAAATAAAGAATACGGTTATATATACAATTTCTGGTCAGATGGTTCAACAGCAATTGCTGGCGATGCAACAGGAGGGTTAACATGGAAGGCAATGATTAAAGCAGCTGAAACAGATCCTGTAATAGCTAGTAGAGTGAAATTGTACAAGTATAGGGTAAGGGAAGAATTCTATGATCTTACAAATGATCCGGATGGATTAATTAACCTGATAGATTCTCCTGCTTTTTCTGATAAAATAAAAAAATTTAGGGAAATGATGCCGATAGAAATGAAGAAGTGTAATGACCCTGCCTACGAAGCATACATGGAAAGGAACAAGGAAGGTGTAATAGAAAATTTTATGGAGCTGCAGCGGAAAAAGGCAAAGAGCACCAAAAAGAATGTGAATTTTTAGCTGCTATTTTTAATTTAAATATTGAAAACATACATTGATAACCATGCATAACTTTAATTTTTTTGTTAAAACATCTTCCATATTTCTACTTCATACTTTTGTTTTTTTGTTGCTAAACCAAAAAGTTTATTGCCAGGCCACGGCTTCTAAACCCAATGTGATATTGGTTATAACGGATGACCAGGGGTATGGTGATCTTGGTTGCCATGGTAATCCCTGGATTAAAACACCTAATATCGATCAACTATGGAAGTCAAGTGTAAGGTTGACAGACTTCCATGTATCACCAACTTGTGCTCCCACCCGTTCGGCCTTAATGACTGGGAGGTATAATGATCGTACAGGGGTATGGCATACGGTGACTGGCAGGACATTATTGCGTGAAAATGAAGTAACCATGGCCCAGATTTTCAACGACAATGGATACTCAACAGGCATGTTCGGCAAGTGGCATCTTGGAGATAACTATCCTCGCAGACCAATAGATCTTGGATTTCAGAAAGCAGTTTGGCATCGTGGTGGTGCCCCTGGAAATACCAATGATTACTGGGGTAATCATTATTTTGATGATCATTATTTTGATAATGATGTACCTAGGCAGTTTACAGGATATTGTACGGATGTTTGGTTTAGCGAAGCAAAAAAGTTCATTGATAATAGCAGAGATAAACCCTTCTTCTGCTATATAGCTACCAATGCACCTCATGCGCCTTTATATGTGGAGGATAAATATTCAGCTCCTTATAAAGGGGATACGTTGATTCCATCAGCCAATTTCTATGGAATGATAACAAATATTGATGATAACATTGTTAAGTTAAGAGCCTATCTGAAAGACCAGGGCCTTGAAAAAAATACCATTTTTATTTTTATGACTGACAATGGAACTGCTTCGGGTGTAAAACTTCAAGGTCACAGATTCAATGGCTTGCCTTCTATTTATGGATATGGTGCTGGTATGCGGGGTAAGAAAGGCAGCCCTTATGAAGGAGGGCATAGGGTGCCCTGTTTTATTCATTGGCCAGCTAAGCAACTTGCTATCGGTAAAGATTTTGGAGGTTTGACAGCCCATTTCGATATTTTTCCAACTCTTGTAGAAATGTGTAACCTTAAAAAGAAGGGTGGTAATAAGTTGGATGGAATCAGCTTATGGAAATTTTTTAACGGTGAACTTGACTGGAAAAAAGCAAAGCGCACCTTATTTGGTGACTCACAGCGTCTAGAAGAACCGGAATACAACAGGGGGTCTGTAGTGATGCAGGAGGGCTGGAGGTTCGTTTTAGGTAAAGAATTATATGACTTAAAATCTGATCCTGGTGAAATACATAATGTGGCCTTGGTGTATCCACAAAAGGTAAAGGAAATGAGTAATCTTTACGATGTATGGTTTAAAGATGTTTTTTCAGACTATGAAAAAAGAAGTTATATTCAGATAGGCTCAAGTAGAGCCCCTTCAATGGTTCTCTCTTCTCATGATTGGATGGGGATTGTTAAAGCTGATGGAACCAGGGCTGCAAATCCTGGAGAGGAGGATACCCCACCATTTTCCCAAGATCTAGTTCGAAAAGGAGTGCCATTAAACGGATATTGGGATATTGAGGTGATGAAAACAGGGAAATACAAGATTGAGCTGATGCGCTGGCCTAAGGAAGCTGAGCGGGCAATAAGAGATGGAATACCTGCATCAACAACCCCTATTCCTGGTGGAATGCCAATAGGTAAGGGAAATGCATTGGATATTGTTAGTGCGCGACTAAAGATTCAGGCTTGTGATGAAACGTTGAATATTTCAGAAAAAAATAAATCAGCAGACTTTGTTATCAACCTTGAAAAAGGTAAGACTAAACTGCACAGTTTTTTTACATGCGGTGATGGCTTGTCTTTGGGAGCCTATTATGTTTATATCAGTGCATTGTAGTAATATAAATGCCTCCATTACAGCGTTGCTGATTTATTTTGTTTAACTATGGGAGATGTGAAAAACATATATTTAACTCTTGTTGATGATACTTCTAAGCGTAGATTTATCTGATTCAATGAAACGAATGCCTCTAAATATTTATCAAGAATATTCCTTAGAAATTGTACTTAAAAGCGACAGTAATATCACGAAAGATTGATGCGATTTTTTTGTAATTGAGCAGCAAAATATTTATTACAAATTTTTAATTAATTAAATATAGAACTATGAGAAGGAAGATTGCATTAGTTATTTTAGTGGTACTACTATTTACTGTTTTTGTTCGGGCACAAAAAAAAGAGGTGCTACCAAATATCATCTTGATTTTAATGGATGACATGGGTTATGGAGATCTAACCTGTTATGGTGCCCTGGATATCAATACTCCTCATATTGACCAGTTGGCTAGTGAGGGTATTCGGTTTACCAATTTTTTATCAGCACAAGCAGTTTGTTCTGCTTCAAGGGCTGCAATTCTTACAGGATGTTATCCTAATAGGGTAAGTATCTCGGGAGCTTTCCTCCCCAACAGTAAGGTAGGGCTGGCTCCATCAGAAGTGACGATTGCAGATATGCTCAAGCAAAAAAAATACGCAACTGCCATTTATGGAAAATGGCATTTAGGGGATGCTAAAGAATTTTTACCCTTGCAACAAGGTTTTGATGAGTACCTAGGTTTGCCTTATTCAAATGATATGTGGCCCGTAGACTATGATGGTACTGCTGCAAAGGAATCCAGCAGAAAATTTAAATATCCAATTCTTCCACTTATCCAGAATAACGATAAAATAGCAGAAATTCGAACCCTCGAGGACCAGTCTACGCTGACCGGTAGATATACTGATGCGGCGATTTCCTTTATTAAAAAAAATAAAAAAAATCCTTTTTTTATTTACCTCCCAAACTCCATGCCGCACGTTCCCATCAATGCATCCAAGGCTTTTAGAGGCACCAGTAAGCAAGGTATGTATGGTGATGTTATACAAGAAGTGGATGCATCGATAGGTCGCATTTTGAATACATTAAAAGAGCAGGGGTTAGAAGACAATACCCTTGTAATCTTTACAAGTGATAACGGGCCTTGGTTAAATTGGGGTAATCATGCTGGAAGTGCAGGCGGATTCAGGGAAGGAAAGGGCACTTCTTTTGAAGGTGGTCAAAGAGTGCCTTGTTTGATAAGATGGAAAAATAAAATACCTGCAAACAAAGTTTGCAATCAATTAATTTCAGCAATTGATATCCTACCCACTATAGCAAGTATTTGTAAAGCAAAACTACCCGACAACAAAATTGACGGCGTAAGCTTTTTACCCATCTTGAAAGGGGATATGATGGCCAGTCCAAGAAAAAACTTTTTATACTACTACAAAAAAAATTCTCTGGAAGCCGTCAGAAGGGATAATTGGAAATTGGTTTTTGCACATACCTCCCGTTCTTATTTACATCAACTACCTGGCATGGATGGGTTTCCGGGAATTTCGCTAGAGAATGTCGAGATGCCTTATGCATTGTATGATTTAAGAAGAGATCCTTCGGAAGCCTATGATGTTAAGGATGCAAATCCAGCCATTGTGAAAGAACTCAATGACTTGGCAGCGGAAGCAAGAAAAGATTTAGGCGACGACCTTCAAAATAAAATAGGTAATAACGTTCGACCTGCAGGAAAATTAACTTATTTAATGCCAGTACAAGACAAGCATTGAATAGCGGATGTTGTAGTGCTTTTAAAAACGGGCTATATAATAAAAAAAATCTTGCAAAATTGAACGAAATTATTTTACGAGTCGGATTGAGAAGGTCGTTTTGCGGATGACCATTTATGACAGTTAGTGAAGAGCAGCTAGTTATTTTTAAAAATTTGAAGGTCTCTTGTGAGGTTATTGCTTATGGAACAAAAAAAATGCCATAGCCCTATCTAAAAATCCGGAATCAATCCTTGCACTAGATTTCAACCGAAATGAAATAGGTTGGACGAAAGGAGAGCTTAAGGGTGGATTGTTTTATATAAAGCCTGTAATAGATGCAGTTAGTTATCTAGTTAAATATTGATAATAGAATGATAATATTTACGTAATCACGTATTAAGATCTTAGTTAATTTTAATTATCTAATACCTAAACGAGTGCTACAAAATAAAAG
>JBIKOV010000016.1:0-29015 GCA_044357815.1 Ferruginibacter sp.
TTCTACACAATCGGTAGTCTTGTTTTAGGTGACCAATTACGGGCTCTATTGCGGCTCTTTTTCCGTGCTGTTGACGCTGCTCCTTTGTTATGTTTTTATCTGGTTTGGGAACATGAATTTTTGAGGCTTTGTATTCTTTCAATCCCTTGTATCCCCTGTCTACAAAAACGTGGCTTGCTTCCTTTCCATTGAGGCGTTCGAACTGTTCTAACACATCTTGTAAATGAACCTTCCAAGGATGATGAAAATGGTATTGTAGTGAGTGTGGATACGACCGTTCAGGAGAAAAATATAAGCTATCCAACGGATGATAAACTATACAAAAAAATAATTAAAAGATGTTGGATAATCGCAGATGAAGAATCTTTGGATCTTCGACAGTCATATAAAAATGTTGTTATTAGCCTAGGTCATCAACAACGTTTTAAGCATACCAAACATGGCGCTAAATCTGCTCGAAAAGCAAACAAAAAAGTTAAAACAATTGCAGGAAGATTAGTACGTGAAATCGGCCGAAAGCTACCATTATCATGCCTTGGCGTCCACCTGCCCTTTCTAAAATTGTATCAAAAAGTGCTATGTCAAAAAAGAGGTGACAGTAATAAAATATACAGTCTTCATGAACCCGATGTTAAATGTTATTCAAAAGGAAAGGAGCATAAGAAATTTGAATTTGGTAGTAAAGCATCTATTCTGATTGACCAGAAAACAGGTATCATAATGGGTGCTATGAATTTCACCCAAACATTGCATGATTCAAAAACAATTCCCGAATACTTTCTTGCAAAATTAATTCAACACCATCCTCTCCAATGCGTTGACGAAAGGCTACTAATTCCGTTGGCACACAAGGTATATTTGCCTGGAAATATTGCTCGCCACCAAAGTACTGAAAGTAAATATTTTCAGCCCAGTTTTCTACCAAATTTTCATCGCTTAAATTGCGGACGTATTTCAAAATAAGCAAGGATACCATTAGCCGAATTGGCTTTGCTGGCTTACCCATTTTTTCACTGTAATGCTTCTTAAAAGCATCATCAAAAAGCGGCCAGTTTATTTTATTGGCAAGCTGATACAGCGGATGTTTTTGATCAAGTTGGTCTGATAAACCATGGAATAAACCCAGCTGGGGTGTATGTTTTTTGGTAGATAGCATAGTTAAATTTGCAAGCTTTTTGCCGATTTAACAAATATCTTGTAGGCATTCGAGGCTAATCAACCCAATTAATTCAATACCAGTGCGGATATCAGACTTTTTGAGGGTCGACTAATTACACAGTTTTATGCCTTATTTTTAAACTAAAAATCCGTCTAAAAATAATTAATTCAAAATCAGGCTAAAACAGGATAGATTTTTAATTAACTACATTTAATTTGCATCAAATGATTATAAGATCAAATTGAAGATACTTTTTTTAATGTTGAAATAATGTGAGTAACAGTGTATCCTTATATAGTCAAAAGTTTTCAGTTAAAAATTCTAATAAATTCCAATGCTTCATTTTCAATTAACACCACCCGAGGTAGCCGGTTATGAAAAGGATGGTTATGTTGTAGTTAAAAATCTTTTATCGCAAAATGAAATTGCAAAACTTTCCGCTATTACATTTGGCGATGGCGCCATACAAAAACATGCTATTGACCTGATTGACCAGGCAGGAAAAAAAACGAAACTCACTTCCTGGTACTTTCCGGGTAATGATGCTTATGGGTTGCTGACTAAAAGCAAACGCTTAGTAGAATCGGTAGATAGGCTTATGGAGGGAGAGAGCGCTGTTTGTCATTTTCACAGTAAGTTGATGCAAAAAGAACCAAAAGTAGGCGGAGCATGGGAATGGCACCAGGATTATGGCTATTGGTATAAAAATGAATTTTTATTTCCAAACCAAATGATTTCTGTAATGGTAGCTATTACAGATGCAAACAAAGCAAACGGTTGTTTGCAGGTTATAAAAGGTAGCCATAAAATGGGCCGGGTGGAGCATGGGTTTACCGGCGAACAGGTAGGTGCATCTCAACATTATGTTGACCTTGCTTTAAAAACAATGGACCTGGTATATGTTGAGATAGAAGCAGGCGATGCACTTTTTTTTCATAGTAATTTATTGCATCGTTCCGAAGCCAACCTTTCTGATAAGCCCCGTTGGTCCCTGATTTCTTGTTATAACAGAAGTGCTAATGTTCCGTACAATGAACCGTCTGCTTCAAGTATCACCCCGTTACAAGTTGTTTCCGATGAGGCATTACTGGATTGGGAAGTAAATGAAATTGATGAAGCCGTGGACTTTGTAGGAAAAGATAAGATTCATAAAAAATAATTTTGTAGCTGTATAAAAATGATTTCAGGATTTCATATAGTTGCAAAAGTTGCTCCGATCACAATCGGGGCAGCGGCGATCCGCCACGGTTGTTGGGGACACCAACCGCAAAATGGTGAACGAAAATTTCACGTTTGGACAATTTCTTAAAAATAAAAGCCTAATTTAAGTAAGTATGCAAAACATTATGGAGCAAAAAATCAATAGCCTTTATATATTAAAAGTTACGCTTGTTGCTTCAGCAGGTGGTTTTTTGTTTGGGTTTGATTTTGTAATTATTTCAGGAGCGCTATCTTTCCTTGACACCCACTTTCATCTCTCCGCAGCCATGAAGGGATTGGCGGTAAGCAGTGCTGTTTTTGGTGCAATCTTGGGTCCACTATCTGGTGTTTGGTTTGCTGACTGGCTTGGTCGTAAAAAAACAATGATGGTTGCCGCTTGTTTTTTTATGGTTTCTACCATTGGGTCGGCATTGGCGGCTACCATTTGGGGATTTGTGTTTTGGCGTTTTTTAGGAGGGGTTGGTGTTGGCTTAGCAATGATGACATCGCCAATTTATATAGCCGAATTGGCTCCGCCACATTTGCGTGGCAGTTTAGTAAATGTAAATCAGTTGTCAAATGTAATAGGTATTAATCTGGCTGTTATTGTAAGTTACTTATTTTCATTTGATGGATGGGGCTGGCGATGGATGTTTGCCTCACAGGCTGTTCCGGTTGTTTTGTTGATTTTAGGCCTTATGCTTATCCCTGAAAGCCCAAGGTGGCTGGCTGCTAAAAACAGGATTGCCGAAGCACTTAAAATATTAACCAAAATTAATGGCAAAGAAAACGCAGCGAACGAGTTAATAGAAATTCAAAACGAACTACAGCAGGAATCAGGTAAGTTTAGCGATCTGTTTTTGCCAGGTACAAAAACAGCATTGCTGATTGGTACAGTATTAATGATTTTTTCTCAGATCAACGGAATTAACGTAACCATGCTATATGCTCCCACTATAATGGCAGAAGTAGGAATTACTGTTGGTTCTAATGCTATATTAAGTTCCATTCCGATATTTATACTTATTTTAATTTGTACAATTATTTCCTTTAAATTAATTGACCGGTTTAGCCGCAGGGGCTTACTAATTACCAGCGTTTTATTTATGGTATTAAGTCATGTGATTATGGCAATTAATTTACAACAGCACTGGCCCCCATTGTTCACTTTAATCCCAATGTTAATTGGGACGGGAGCATTTACAATTGGATTTGCCCCGTTAAGCTGGATAATTACATCTGAAATTTTCCCTAATAAGATTCGTAGCAAGGCCATGGGTGTTGTATGCGTTTTCTTATATGGCGCTTCATTTCTTGCGGTACAATTATTTCCTGTCTTGATGGAATGGTTTAGCCTGCACTTTAATAATGTGGCAGGTATTTATTGGATTTTTGCATTAATCTGTTTGGCTTGTGTATTATTTTCCTGGAAAATGGTTCCTGAAACCAAAGGGTTAAGCTTAGAAAAAATAAGCGAATTCTGGCACGACAAAGAAGAAACAAAAAACTTAAAAAAACTTAAAAAAACTTAAAAAAACTTAAAAAAACTTCGTAATATTTCTTAAAAAATTAAACATAAAAATATGGCTACAAATTCAATCAAAGCTGCATTTGTTGGATTTGGTGAAATCAATTCACCGCAACAGTTAATTAAACAAAAATGCTTAACGGCTTTGCAGGAAGTTACATCTCTTGGAATAGACGTTGTTACAACTGACCATGTTACAGATGATACTAAAGCAGTTGATGTAAAACGGGCTATTAAAGACCTGAAAATGGAAGATTTCGATTTTTTGATTATCTGTGTTGCAGGGTGGATACCATCACATGCTGTTATTGCTGTTACAAGTGAGTTTAGAAATAAACCAATGATTTTGTGGGGGCTTTCCGGGGATATGGAAAATGGCCGTGTAGTTACCGCTGCACCACAGGCGGGTACAACAGCGTTAAGAAAAGTGTTTGATGACCTGGGGTATAAATTCAGGTACATCTATAACATTATAGGGAAATCTTCGCCATTGGACAAAATTTTAAATTTTGCCATTGCTGCTAAAACGGCTAATCGCATGGCAAATACAAAAGTAGGGATGATGGGTTTCCGTGATATGAAATTATACAATACACTTTATGAAGGACTCTCTTTAAAGACTAAAATAGGCACTGAAATAGAATTTTTTGAAATGCTGGAAATGCTTCAAATATCTGAGAATGTTGCATCTGATGAAGTTGAGCAGGTATTAAATAAAATAAAGCAGCAGTGGGATTTTGTGAAGTTTGCGGATGATGAATTTCTTAAAAAGGGGATTGTGTATTACCTGGCAATAAAAAAAATCGTAGAAGAAAATAATTTTGATGCGGTTTCATTGAAAGATGTTGACGGGATGAAAAAAATCCTAAGCTTTCCACCGGCTATGATTTTTATGTTACTATCTGATGAAATGAAGCTGTGTACCATTCCGGAAAATGACGCTATGGGTGCGGTTACACAATTGATTGTAAAATATATTACCGGCCAATGCGCCGCCTACCTGGAATTTTATGAATTTTTTGAAAACAGCGTGTTGATGGGGGTTCCCGATTATGTTCCTGCCGAAATTGTAGATGGAAAAATAGTAGTAACCCGTGCCGCTTTTGGTGGTATTAGTGGTGGGTTATTAAATATTTCTTCTTTAAAAACCGGCCAGGTTACGTTGGTAAGACTGTCTAATACCGCAGCCCAATATACGATGCATATAGTTACCGGTGAAGCTAAATTAAAAGCATGGGAAGAAGCCGGATGGGATCAACCTGCACCTCAATTGCCCAGCCTTGAAATATTCCTTGATTCCCCGGTAGAAGATTTTGCACAAAACATATCTGGCCAGCATTATATTATAGCCTATGGTGATTATTCAAAAGCCTTAAAAGACTTTTGTTTTTTAAAGAATATAAATATCATATAAATGGTAAAAATGAAAAAGTATGATGTTGTAATCGCCGGTTATACCTGTGTTGATATTATTCCCGACTTTAAAAAAAACGACCCTATTAAAACTGTGGTGGATTTTTTTAAGCCAGGTAAATTAATAGAAATAGAGGGACTGAAGTTTGTACTTGGGGGCGTTGTAGCTAATACTGGTCTTGCGTTGAAAAAATTTGGAAAAAAAGTTTTTTTGAATGGTTTGGTAGGAGATGATTACATGGGTAATATTGTTAAAAGCAACTTTGAAAAATATGATGTTTCTGAGGGAATTATTACAACCGATAAGGCAGGCACTGCTTTCGGTATTGTAATAGCTCCTCCCGGAATTGACCGTATTTTTTTAGAATCACCAGGTTGCAATCAAATTTTTGATATAGGGTTTATAAAGTTTGATATGATTGCCCAAAGCCGTTTATTTCATTTTGGATACCCTCCTCTGTTAAAGCAGTTTTACGGTAATGCAGGCAGCCAACTGTCTGAAATGTTTAACAGAGTGCAGCAAATAGGAGTAATCACTTCACTGGATTTTAGTTTGCCAGACCCTGAAAGCGAATCAGGTAAAATAAATTGGTTAGCCATTATGGATAACGTACTGCCTTTTACCGACATATTTGTACCAAGTGTAGAGGAGGTGCTTCAAATATTTGTACCATTAAAATTTGCTGAAATTCAAACCGCCCGCAATGGAATTCAAATGGCAACTCAAATTCCTGTACAGCTAATTAGGGAAGTTGGTAAAATCGCTATTGACAAAGGGGCAAAAATAGTTTTAATAAAAGTAGGCGAGCGTGGAGCCTTTCTAATAACAGGTGATGTGTCGACTATCAATAAAAATTCCAATAATAAGTTAGATGAAGATAATTGGAATTTCCGTGAATTATGGTGTGAAGCATACCACGCTGAGGATTTAAAAATTATTAATGCCAACGGCGCAGGCGATACTGCGGTGGCAGCATTTCTTTCAGCAATACTTGATGGCGAAAGTATTGAGTTGGCTATAAAATATGCAGCAATGGCAGGCAGAAATAATTTGTATTGCAATGATATTTATACAGAACTAACAGACTGGGAAGAAATGACTGCTGCAATACTGGCGGAAGAAAATGAATTAATTCAGTTTACACCCCTTAGTTAAAACCCAAATTAGAATTTTAAATACCAAAAAAATTTATAGTAAATGAATAATTTAGTTAAGATTGAAAAAGAATGGTGGAAGGAAAATGCAGCAGGAATTCCACGGTTAGTTACCGAAACCCCTGGCCCCAAGTCAAAAACAATGCATGCCAATACTACAAAATATATGAAGGGCCTTAGCTCCCAGGTTAAGCTTTTCCCTGTGTGTTTTGATGAAGGATATGGTATAACACTTACGGATATTGACGGCAATAAATATCTTGATTTTTCTTCCGGCATTTATGTTACTTCTTTAGGGCATTGTCATCCCAAAATATCAGGGGCAATTTCTTATTGGGCTAAAAGATTAATGAACTGCCATGATTTTACCACTCCTGTAAAAGAAAAACTAATGGAAAAAATGGCAGCTATTCTACCAGGTAAATTGAATGCCATTCAGTTATATTCAGATGGTACAACGGCAGTTGAAGCCGCCATACGTGCCGCCCGGGCCATTTCAGGTAAACATGAGTTTATTTCTGCATATCGTGATTTTCATGGTAAAACGTCAGCCGCCGTTAGTTGTGCACAAATGTACCGTGGTGAAACTTTTAGCTATGGGCCTTCAAGGATGGCTGGCTTTTACATGGTTCCCCGCCCTGACCCTTATCGTCCTTTGTGGACTAAGGCAGACGGTACGATTGATACCGATGCCTACATTAAATTTTATGAAACATTTCTTTTAGAAGGTACAGTTGGTAATGTAGCAGCATTTGTTCTTGAACCTGCACAAGGTTGGGGGGGGAGTATTTTTCCTCCCGAAGATTTTTTTCCAAAACTAAAAACGCTTTGTGATAAGTATAAGATTCTTTTGTGCGATGATGAAGTGTTAGCTGGTATGGGTCGCACAGGGGAATGGCTTGCCCTAAACCATTGGGGCGTTATTCCGGATATTGTAACTTTTGGAAAATCCTTTGGTAACGGATTTCCTGTTACTGCAATGGTAGTTAGTGAGGAGAATGGTGATGCACTGGAAAAAATTTCTGCATCCTCCAGTTATGGAGGTAACCCAATGGCTTGTGCCGCCGCACTTGCCTCTATTGAAGTAATTGAAGAAGAAGACATTTTACAAAATGTACGTACCGTAGGCGATTATTTTATGAAGCGAATGCTTAAGATGAAAGAGGATCACCCAATTATTGGAGATGTAAAAGGGAAAGGATTTTTATTAGGTATTGAGCTTGTAAAAGATAAGAAAACCAAAGAACCTTTTGAGGAAGCTGGCAAATTAGTTTACCAAAAAGCGTTTAAACGAGGCTTGGCCTGGATTCCTGCCGGTCATATTCTCCGAATGTCGCCACCATTAATTATGGATGAAAAATATGCAAAATTAGGTATGGATATTATTGAAGATGCCATTGCAGAAGTAGAAAAGGAATTTGGGTATAAATAAAGAATGATATTTTAAATGTCAAATGCTATTCAATAATCAACGATTATAATATTATTTCCAAGGAAGTTTGTATTGATATGTTGTTTAGCAATGCCAATATGTTGATGCCCGCAGCATTAAGGAAAATGGTGGAACAAGCTATTTTTAAATTTGGTAAACTAGATGTGTTGATAAATGGTGCAGGCATACAACATGTGTCACCTATCGAAGATTTTCCTGATGAAAAATGGACTGATATTATAGGCATCAATCTAACATCGGCTTTTCATTTAAGCAAGGCCGTTTGGTACGGTATGAAGGATAGAAGGTTTGGGCACATAATTAACATTGCTTCTGCACATGGCTTAGTAGCATCCGAGGAACGCAAAATATACATGAGGATAATTAATAGTAAACAAAATACAGACTGAATCATTCCTGAAAATATTGGTGAACTATATAAAATATAAATATAATGAATGAAAAGATAACTACAAATGGTGTAAAAGATGGAAGGTTGTATATCGGTTGGGCAATAGAGGATATCACACCAGATGGCCCGGCATCACTATACGGACAGTATTACGAAAGGATATCAGCATTTGTGGAAAGTCCGTTAAAAGTTACGGCGTGTGCAATAGAATCTACTGATGAAAATGGAGTTAAAGAGCAGGCAATTATGGTGTCAATGGATTTATTATGCCCATTAAAAGCTTTGCAAGATAAGTTGAAGGGAGAAGTAAAGTCATTAATACCAGACTTTGATGTTAGAAAACTTTTTTTAAATGCAACACATACACATTCTGCACCTTACCCTGATGTTGAAAGTGATTATGGTAAATTATTATTACAACGGTTAATTCAGGTAGTGGTGTTAGCGTGGAATCAGCGTGTCTCGGCAGGTGTAAGCAGTGCTTATGGATATGCTGTTGTAGGCCATAACCGCAGGGTTCAATATGCTGACGGAAATACGGAAATGTATGGTGATACCAGCAGGCCAGATTTTATTGGGTTAGAAGGATCTGTTGATTCTGGTGTAGGCATGATTTACTGTTGGGATGCCAATGAAAATTTAACCGGAATTATTATGAATGTAGCCTGCCCGGCACAGGTAACAGAGTCAAAATATTATGTCTCAGCTGATTACTGGGGTGAAGTGAGGAAGCAACTTAATACAAAATATGATAGAGATATTTTTGTTTTAGCCCAATGCGGAGCCGCAGGGGATATATCACCCCGTGATTTACCAAAAAAATATAAAGTGGGTGATCCCAATATGTGGGATGTTCCAGGCATAATTGAAATTGGCAAAAGACTGGTAAAAACAATCGAAGACTTTTATCCTGCTGCAAAAAGTAAAATTGAAACAACAATAAATTTTAAGCATACAGTAAAAGATATACAAATACCTACCAGAAGAGTAAGTGAAAAAGAATATAATGAGGCACTTAGAATATCGGCTGAAATTCATTCTAGGGAACCTAAAGATAAAAACTCACCTGAAACTGCTTGGAATAGGTTCCTTATTGAAGTGAAGGAAAATGAAAAGAAAATGCAGTATGGCCCATGGGATAATAAAAATTCTGACTATGGGATTGTTAGAAAAAAGGATGCTGTAATAGAACAGTATAAAAATCAGGAGAGAAACCTCTTTTACAATATGGAACTGCATGTAATTCGACTTGGTGAAGTAGCAATTGCTTCAAATTCCTTTGAATTATTTGTTGATTATGGATTCAGGATTACAGCAAGGAGTTATGCAGGCCTAACTTTTATAGTACAATTAAGCTGTGATTATTGTGATTATCTCGCTACAGAAAAGGCACTTCAGGGCGGAGGGTACAGCGCCATGGCTAACCCGGTTGGGGCCGATGGTGGCGAAACACTGGTAAACGAAACGGTTAATCTGATCAATGCAATGTGGGAATAATTTACAGATCAAAATACAAATCCAATCATAATTTAATGCCGTTTAGTTAACAAACTTCAAGTGGCGGGTGGGCACACCCGCCACGGCTGACCGCCGGGGTTGGTGTCCTCACCAACCCCTTAACTAAACGGCATTGAATCTTAATTAATCATAATTTATTATTTGAAAATTCCCCTTTACCATAATTATTTTTTTAAATAGAAATTAATAATATGAAATCGTATAGACTTAACAGGCTCTTTCATCCTGTCTCCAAAAAATGTTTTGATGTTGCTCTTGACCATGGTTTTTTTGGTGAATATGAATTTTTACAGGGGATAGAAAATATGCAATATGCTGTAGATACCATAATTAATGCAGGCCCCGATGCAATTCAGCTAACTATTGGGCAGCTTAAATATTTACAAAAAACTCCCGGCAAGCAAAAGCCTTCGCTGGTACTTCGTACAGATGTGGCTAATGTTTATGGTGCTGCCCTGCCTGCTGTTGCTTTTAGTAAAATGATAAATGAACCCATACTGCAGGCGGTTCGGGCTGATGCAGCCTGTATATGTATCAACCTGTTTAGTATTCCGGGCGCACCCGAAGTAACGGCTCAATGCATAGATAATATATTGAAAATAAAAACTGAATCAGAGTATTACAGTATGCCTTTAATGATTGAGCCTTTAGTGTTCATGCCAAACAAAGAAAAGGGAGGATATATGGTAGATGGGGATACAAAAAAAATCATTTCACTTGTGCGACAGGCTGTAGAATTAGGTGCAGATATAATTAAAGCTGACCCCACTGATGATGTGAATGAATATTACAGGGTAATAGAAATTGCAGGAGACATTCCTGTATTGGTACGTGGCGGCGGTAAGACTACGGATGAGGAAATTCTTATCCGTACAAAACAACTTATGCAACAAGGGGCTTCTGGTATTGTTTATGGCCGTAATATTATTCAGCATAATAACCCGGCGCTTATAACTAAAATATTAATGGGTATTGTTCATGAAAATAAATCTGTGGAAGAAAGCCTGGAAATAATTGCAAAAACAGCCTTAATGAATATTGGTCATTTCCAAAATGCTTGATAGCTTAATGATTATTAAATAAAATTACAGGGTTTAAAGCAAATAGGTTAAATCTTCGTTTATTATTGGTCAGGTAAGTGGAGTTATTGAAAATACTGGCCGATAAAAGGGAATTACAAATAGTAATCAACACATGAAATTACGTTGCGGTTGACAATAAATATTTACCGAATCATGCTTTTATTGAGACCGCAGTAACCGGGTTAGCCGCCTCCTTTTGGTTTGGTTCCGACAAAGTCGGAATTCTCCCGATTGCGATCGGGATGAAGAAGCTAAGGCAGCTGAGTTCCGGTTATCCCGAAAAAATGGGGACCGGCAGTGGAGGCAACAGCTTTGATCCGATGGCTATCGGATTAAAAAGCTATTAGAAATCAGCATAAATACAGGCATCTAATGTCTTAATTTGATTATGTTTTAGTTTATTAAAGGACCATTTTAATGAAACATCCTGTTCCAATTTCTTGTCATAATAATAAAACTGACTTTTCGAGGGTCGACTAAATTGAAAATTTCAAACAATTAAATAATATAACCATCAAACAATAATAAAAATGAAGCAACTTTTTGCTATTTTAATTTGCCTGTCTTTTTTGACTCTCTCTTTTATAATTCCATCCAAAAAAATAAAGGTGTTGTTCTTTGGTGATTCTATCACACAGTACGGTGTACAACCAACCGGCTATATTACAAAATTGGATAGCATGATCCGGCAATACAATTTACCCGATACTATTGAACTGGCAGGAGCCGGTATTGGCGGCAATCAAGTTTATGATCTCTATTTGAGAATGGAAGATGACGTGCTGGCAAAAAAGCCGGATGTGGTTGTTATCTACGTTGGTCTCAATGATGTTTGGTTGAAATCCGCAGCAGGTACCGGTACGGACCAGGATAAATTTGAAAAGTTTTATCGTGCGATCATTAAGAAGTTACAGGATAAAAACATCAAAGTGGTTCTATGTACCCCTTCTGTAATTGGTGAAAAAACAGATAATTCCAATCAATGGGATTGCGACCTTAACCAATACAGCAAGATTATCAGGGAAATTGCAAAGGATTTTTCTTTGCCGGTTTGTGATCTTCGAAAATCCTTTTCGGATTACCTGAATTTCAATAACCGCGACAATGCTGAAAAAGGGATTTTAACCACGGATCGGTCGCACCTTAATGAAAAGGGAAATTTGTTTGTAGCGACGGAAATGTGGAAAGTACTTCAACACATAATAAAATAGAAACCTGGTTATGAATATGTTTAGTTTGTAATAATCCCGGGCAATTGGCATACAAAGAAATTGTCATGCCTATGAAGGGACACAGCCCTATTTCCATTATCCCAGGATATTGGGCCATGAACTTGCGCTGGAGGTAGAAGACGCAGAAGGTTTTAATAAAGGGGATGCGGTTACGATCATTCCATATTTTAATTGTTTTTATCTCGTTCACTACTTATAACAGTTTATGATACTTGAAGCAGGTGATTTAATCAACACTGGTGCACCTCCAGGTGTAGGTCTTGGTGGGAAGCCATTCCTGCAATATTTAAAAGAAGGCCATGTTGTTGAATTGTCAGTAGGTGGGCTGGGTATCCCAAATAAAAATGTATAAATGCCTGATTAATTCTGTTTTTAAAGAGTAAGCAGAAACTTTATTTATAGTAAAAAAAACTTTTGAAAGCAGATTTGCTATGACGCGACTAACAAGTACGATAAAAATGGATATTACTAAAGAGCTGAACAAAATTCTACCTGAAAGTCGTATCAGGGCCAACTACATTGATGTCATGTCATTTGCTTGTGATGCCGGGTTTTACTATTTGCCTCCTAAAGCAGTCGTGCAACCAGTAAATGAAGTGGAAATTGTTTCACTCTTTAAATTTTCACATCAACATAAAATTCCAATCGTATTTCGAACAGGTGGGACAAGTCTTTCAGGTCAATCAGTTACCGATGGAATACTTGTTGACTTAAGCCAATTCTGGAATAAAATAAATATTGAAGCAAATGGTGATTTGGTCAGAGTGCAGCCGGGTATAACCGGCGCTATGGTAAATGCGTTTTTAAAAAAGTATCAGCGAAAAATTGGCCCTGACCCTTCCAGTATAAGTGCGGCAATGATGGGTGGGATCTTGTCAAATAATGCTAGTGGTATGTGTTGTGGAGTGAAGTTGAATTCTTATCATACTACAAAATATATCCGATTTATTTTACCTGACGGTAAAGCTTTCTCCACTGAAAATCACGAGGAATATGTACGTTTTGAAAAGGAATGTGGTGAGCTTTATCAAAATCTTAGTGAGATTCGTGAACATATAAAAAGTGACATTTTACTTTATAATAAAATCCGGAAGAAATATCAAACTAAAACTACTGTAGGCTATTCTTTAAACGCTTTTGTTGATTATGTGCATCCGTTGGATATATTGGCACATTTGCTTATAGGGGCTGAAGGGACTTTAGCATTTATTTCAGAGGCTGTTTTACAAACTGTTCCTGATTATCGTTATAAATCAACAGCACTGTTATATTTCCCCGATATCTACGCTGCCTGCCAGGCAATCGTTCCGCTTACAAATGCGGGTGCTGTTATGGTAGAGTTGATGGATAGGGCTTCACTACATGCAGTTGAAGACCTGGACGGAATGCCTGCTATAGTTAAAACATTGACTGAATCTGCAGCAGCTTTATTGATTGAGTTCCAGGAAAATGATCAGGAAATATTGGAAGATAGAGTGAATCAATTCCTACATTCTTCGTCTGAACTTTTGTTACTGAATAAGCCGGTGTTTTCCAATGATCCCAAAGAACAAGACTTCTTCTGGAAAGTACGCAAAGGGCTTTTTCCGGCAGTAGGCGCTGTACGGGCAAGTGGTACGACGGTGATACTGGAAGATGTGGCCTTTCCGGTTGAACAACTTGGTGATGCCATTTTAGATCTGCAGGCATTGTTTCAAAAATATCATTATTACAATGCCATTATTTTTGGTCATGCAAAGGATGGCAATATTCACTTCGTAGTTACACAATCTTTTAATACAGAAGATGAAATTATAAGGTATGATAAATTCATAAAAGAAGTTGTAGATGTAGTTGTAAATAAATATGCAGGTACGCTGAAGGCAGAACATGGTACCGGTCGAAATATGGCACCCTTTGTAGAAACAGAGTGGGGCAGTGAGGCATATGAGATCATGATAAGAATTAAAGCGATTATCGATCCTGCTAACCTGCTTAACCCTGGGGTCATTATTAATAGCGATGCAAATGCACATACTAAGCACCTCAAATCAATGCCATCTGTTGAAGAAGAAGTGGACAAGTGCATTGAGTGTGGTTATTGTGAACATGTATGCCCCAGCCGTGATATTACCACTACGCCAAGGAGAAGGATTGTTATAAGAAGACTATTGAAAAACCTGGAACTTTCAGGTGATGTATCCAATCACAAATTGTTGCTGAACCAATATCAGTATGGTGGCATTGAAACATGCGCCGTAGATGGGCTTTGTGCAACAGCTTGCCCGGTTGATATTAATACAGGAGATTTGATAAAGAGGCTGCGAAGAGAAAATCATTCTGCCACAGCTAAAAGAATTGCTTTATGGTTGGCCAGGAACTTCAAGACCGTTGAATGGCTTGTAAGAGCAGGCTTGAAAACAGGTAATACCATCAATAAGGTTTTTGGTAAAAAGTCAATGTTTAATTTGACCAAAGGAATAAAAAAAGTCATTCCTGCAATGCCGCTTTGGTCTAATCATCTTCAACCACCTCCTAGGCTTTCTGTACTCAAATCAAAAAATGATTTAATAGCAAAGCAATCAGGGAAAGCAATTGTTTATTTTCCAGCTTGTATTTCCCGTACAATGGGAACTTATGAAGGGCAGCAGAAAAATCTCATGGAAACCTTCATAAGTATTTGCAATAAAGCAAGAATCGAAGTAAATATTTTGAATAATGTGAAAGGAAGTTGTTGCAGCCAGATCTTTTCTTCTAAGGGTTTCAGTGACGCATACCGTTTCACTGCAAACAAGATAGTTGACCAATTATGGCAATCGAGCAGAGAAGGGTTGCTTCCGGTAATTATTGACGTTAGTTCGTGTGCCTATACACTTCAACAAATGCGACCAATGCTGGACGCCACAACAAAAATAAAATTCGAGAAATTAACTATCATGGACAGCGTGGAGTTCTTACACGACATGGTGATCCCTTTTGTGGAGGTCAAGCAAAAAGACAAAAGCATTGTTTTACATCCTGTGTGTTCATTAAAGAAAATGAAAACCGAAAACAAATTCATTAGTTTAGCAAAGCACTTTGCAAAAGGAGTAACCATTCCTAACTACGGAGGTTGTTGCGGTATGGCAGGTGACCGTGGCTTTCTGTTTCCTGAACTTACTGCTTCAGCCACAAACCCTGAAGCAATGGAGGTGAAGCAGAAAAAATATGATGGCTACTATTCATCAACTAAAACCTGTGAAATGGCAATGAGTGAGGCCACTTCTTCCCTATATGAATCCATTTTATATCTGGTTGATGAGTCCATTTAGAACGCATTAATAAGTAAATACCAATTCAAATTCTTACTAAATACCTAACCTTTTGAATCAATAATTAGCAAACCTTAATGATGTCGGTATAAATGACATCGAAACTGTCGGCGGGAAAAATGCATCTCTTGGAGAAATGGTTCAATACTTACATAAGCTCGGTATAAAAATCCCTAACGGATTCGTTATTACTGCTCACAGTGCTGGAATTTTAACCATTTATTTATTAAAAAAACAACTATTATGAAATTAATAAGATTTGGAGACATAGGGAAAGAAAAGCCGGGTGTACTCATTGGTGAAAGAATGTTTAGTTTGTCGGCTTTTTTCTCAGATTACGATGAGGCATTTTTCACAAATAATGGCCTTGAAAAGTTGAGTGCATTGTTAGCGGAAAACAATAATCTCCCTGAGGTAAATCCTTCAACTCGTTTAGGTGCACCAGTGGCAAGGCCATCAAAAATTATCTGTATAGGATTGAACTATGTTGACCATTGTTTAGAAACCAATACGCAAATACCCATCGAGCCGATTATCTTTTTCAAGTCTACTACTGCATTATGTGGACCCAATGACAATTTGATAATACCAAAAAATAGCACCAAAACTGATTGGGAGGTGGAGTTGGCATTTGTAGTCGGCAAGAAAGCCACTTATGTGGAGGAGTCAGATGCAATGGACTATGTGGCTGGTTATTGCTTGCACAATGATTATAGTGAAAGGGCTTTTCAGCTAGAGCGGGGTGGTCAATGGGCCAAGGGAAAAGGATGTGACACTTTTGCACCAATAGGTCCATTTTTGGCAACCGCTGATGAGGTGCTGGATGTCAATAATTTATCTATGTGGTTGAGCGTAAATGGAAAAAAATATCAAAATAGCAATACCAGCAATCTGGTTTTTAAAATACCATTTTTATTACATTATCTCAGTCAGTTTATGACATTGCTTCCCGGAGATATTATCAGTACCGGCACCCCTCCGGGTGTGGGTTTGGGGGTAAAGCCATTGCCGGTTTTTATCCATCCAGGTGATGTAATTGAATTGGGAATTAAAGGTTTGGGAATTAGCAAACAAGTAGCACAGGCTTATAAAAAGTAGAATAGGATAAAAAATAACCTTTAATTTGTATAGAAATTTGTTTTTGAGTTTATAGTCAATTTGCAGCCAACTTAGGGGGTTAGCCTCTCCGGATTTTCCAACCTTCAAGCTGGTTTTAGAAAATTAATTATTGCTTGTTATATGCGCCAAATTAGAAAAAAGGCGTTGTGCAAGTTACATCCCACTAAAAATAAGCATATGCAGCGACGTCGATTTTTAAAAGCCAGTAGTTTATTGCCCCTCATAACAGGATCGGTTTTAACTTTACCCAATATGCTTTCCGCTCAAGAGAAAAGTATAGCCCCCATTGCCGAAATAGAAGGGCCGGGATTTTTTTACAAGCCAAAAGGGGCCTGGGCGGGTGATTTTATTCCTTTTTATGCGGATGGTACTTTTCAACTTTTTTATCTGCTGTCTTTTCGCAATGATAAAGAAAATGGAGAGGGAACACCTTGGTATAGGTTAACTACCAATAACTTCGTAGATTTTAAGGAGTACGGAGAAGTAATACCCCGGGGCAGTAAACGAGAGCAAGACCTGTATATATCTTCGGGAAGTGCTATTGAAGCTAAAGGTAAGTATCATATTTTTTATACTGGCCATAACCCACACTTAAGGGCAAAGGGAAAACCAGAGCAGGCGATAATGCATGCTGTGAGCGATGATTTACAAAATTGGGCCAAAATACCAGCAGATACTTTTTTTGCGCCAAAAGATAAATATGAAATGCACGATTGGAGAGATCCATTTGTATTTTGGGATGAGAATGACAAGGTGTATTATATGCTATTGGCGGCTAGGTCCACCAAAGGTATCCCCCGCCGAAGAGGCTTAACGGCCCTATGCTCTTCTATTGATTTGAAAACTTGGAAAGTAGAAGAAAACTTTTATAAACCTGATTTATACTTTACTCACGAATGCCCTGATCTATTCAAGATTGGCGAGTGGTGGTACCTTGTTTTTTCAGAATTCACCGATAAAGTTCGGACACGATATGTAAAAAGTAACTCGGTAAAAGGTCCTTGGGTAATTCCGGAGCGGGACGATTTTGACGGGCATGCCTTTTATGCTGCCAAATCTGCCTCAGATGGAAACCGCCGCTTTCTTTTTGGGTGGAACCCAACAAGAGAAAAAGAAAAAGATACAGGAGGCTGGCAATGGGGAGGAAACTTAGTTGTGCACGAAATTTTACAAGAAAAAGGCGGCGACCTAAAAGTAATTATGCCCAAAGAGGTAGGACAAGCATTTACTCAAAAAAAGCAATTATCCTTTACAACTGGCTCCGGAAAATTTAGCGCTACTAACAATAAACTGATTTTAAATGCGACAAATACATTTGCTTGCGCCAATGCAGGCAAATTACCTCCTTTGTGCAGAATACGTGCCGTTGCCAATTTTGATAAGCAAACTAGCAACTTTGGAATCATGTTTCATACCAGCGATGATTTTGATCAAAGCTATTACATTACCTGCGAGCCCAAAAACCAACAACTAATATTTGATAAATGGCCCAGGGAACAATCTCCCGTTACTCAATTGGTGGAGCTTGAACGGCCATTAAAAATGAAGCCTGGCGAGCCCGTTATAATAGATGCAATTATTGAGGGTACAAAAGGCGTAGTATACATAAATAATATTGTTGCTATGAATTTTAGGTGTTATGATTTTAAGGATGGCAATTGGGGTTTTTTTGCTACTAATGGGGAAGTGATTTTTTCATTTATGGATATTTCTATTCGCTAATCATATACTTCATTTGCATAAAAAAATATTTAAAATGAATACAAAGACTAAAAAATTAAGAATACTTGCCTGGTCATTAATATTATCTATCGGAGGTTTTTTATTTGGTTTTGATACTGCTGTAATTTCAGGAGTGGAAAAAACGATTCAAAGTTTATTTCAACTTTCCCCGCTTTGGCATGGCTTCACAATTTCTTCAGCCTTAATTGGTACCATTCTCGGTGCATTAATAGCGGGAAAACCAGCAGATCTCTACGGAAGAAAGCCTGTTTTGTTTGTTATTGCAATACTTTTTGTCCTTTCAGCTATTGGGAGTTCATTGTCAGGAAGTATTGAAAGCTTTATCCTATATAGATTCCTTGGTGGCATAGCTATAGGGGCCTCTTCTGTAGTAGCGCCAATGTATATTTCAGAAATTTCCCCGGCTGCAATAAGAGGAAGAATGACAGCCTTATTTCAATTTAATGTTATATTGGGAATACTAATAGCCTACATTTCCAATTACTTGCTTAGGGGAGTTGGAGATAACGCTTGGCGATGGATGTTAGGTGTGGGTGGTTTTCCTGCAGTAATCTGGTTTTTCCTCCTTTTTTTGGTGCCCGAAAGCCCACGGTTCCTAGTAAAAGTGAACAAGCTGGATAGCGCAAAAATAATACTTAGTAGGCTTGATCCTAGCAATGTTGAAATAGCCATGAAAACAATTGTTGACAGTATGAAAAGCACTAAAGAAGGCCTTTTTTCGGGTAAGTTTTCTCGCCCAATTGCAATTGCTTTTTCAGTGGCCATGTTTAACCAATTATCGGGTATAAACGCAATTTTATATTATGCGCCCCGCATTTTTGAATTAACAGGTTTATCTGCGGGAGAATCAATGCTACAACCTGTTTTTATAGGGGGTATTAATGGAGTTTTTACTATGTTAGGACTGTTAATTATTGATAAAGTTGGCCGTAAAAGACTACTTATAATTGGATCGATTGGTATGTCTATCTGTTTAATACTTGTTGCCCGATCTTTCTATCTACGAAATTTTCAAGGTTACGAGTTGCTTATTTTACTTGCGGGCTACATTATGTTTTTTGCTTTTTCCACAGGCGCAGTTATATGGGTACTTATTTCAGAAGTATTCCCTAATTCTGTTCGCGGCAAGGGGCAGTCGCTGGGAAGCTTTACGCATTGGTTTTTTGCAGCTTTAATAACATTCTTATTCCCTGCAATCGCCGGCCAGGGTGAAACTGGCACAGGTCATGCTTTCTTGCTGTTTGGAATTTCAATGATTGCTCAGGCCATTGTAGTTTGGAAATATTTTCCAGAAACTAAAGGCAAGACATTAGAATTATTAGGCGAAGAACTGTCGCCTCAACAATATCCTTCTACTGCAGAATCCTAAATTTATCATCTTTTCCCAATAGAGTGCATTGCATATAGGTTTTGTTGTAAAACGTTCAAATATTATTACTAATAAAAATTAAACCACTAAAATTAAGCACTTATGGCTCTTTATTATTTTTGTCAATTGAGTAGTTTAAACTAGCATAGATAAAATGAAGTTGAATAAAATTATATCCATTCGTTCCGTTTGCTCCACCTTCAAGCAGTCTATAGCCAATGTTTCCTTGTAGGTTTTTAGTGAAGCTATATCTTCCAGATAATGAAAAGTCAATTGCTCTGCCTTTACTTGCAGCTAATCCTTCTCCCAAAAAATCAATACCCATTTTTTGAGATATATCCCAATTGGCTAATAGGTTGATAAGAGGAGCGAAGCCAATAGTAAAATTTTCACTTAAAAGTTCTCTATTCTTCAACGAGACTCCTGCATCTCTAATTTTTGCAGACAAACCAATACCGAATTTAAAATTGTCTTTATTGATAACTCTTCTATTATAGGTAAAGCGATAAGAATTAAACTTGTAAACAGCTTCTATTGGTAAGTTAGCTTTAAAGTTTTTTCCATCAAATAGTATATCCTTTTCTATTGTTCCAGTTTCTACAATTTTTAAGGGAGCATAAAGAAATGAAAAGTAATTTTTTCCATTTGATAAGTAACCGACGCGCAACCTCAAAAATGGACTTACTGGAGTCTGAAAATCATTTTTCAGAGAAAATAACGTTCCATTATTGCCGTTGCGAATATCATTCATACTTGTAAAGAATGCGCCTGATTCAAGATTAACGAAAGGCTGAGCATTCAATGATAAATTGGAATTCAAACAAATAAAAAGAATCCAATATCTAGACTGGAAAACAAGCTTAGCAATCAAGTGATGCATATTGAGTTCTTATTTTTTTTGAAGCGTGTTGTTTAATGTTGTACAACGTTTAGTGTATGAAAAGTAGGCAATTTCGAAGCACAAAATTTTCGGTTATGCAAAAAGATGGTTGCGGGCCAAAACCCTTTATTTTACTGCTATTTCGCCTACTTTTTATATACATTGTTAGCGGCTGGCTTTTATTCTATTTTTCAGATATCGCAATGTACTTTTTTAATTCAGTTTGTTTTTCTGCTTGTTTTATTAAAAAGTCTGCAACGTCTCATCTATTGATTCCGCCTATATTAATTCCTTTGAATAATTTGTTTTCAACACGGTATTTTTCTGTCAATTCCTTGTCTAATAGCCTTCCTGGCCTAACAACTGTCCAATTCATATCTGAATGAGTGATAATTTCTTCCATTTTAGTTTTGTCAGCATAAACATCTTTTAAAAAGTATTTTAAAAATATTAAAATTCGATTTTGCGGATTTAAAGACCAATCAAATTGATTTATATTATTAGAATCAGAATATACGATTGTTATGAGTTTTTTTTACACAAAAAATCAGCAATATTAAAGATGAAAAAAAACTTCTTTTCAGTCTATGTCAATGGTATCTATTTTTAAAAAGCTCATCTATATACACGAATTTTCAGCCACTCCCAAATATCGACAGCTCGCTAACTGCATCATTTTTGCTATTGAATCGAATAAACTTCAGCTAAATGATATGCTTCCTTCCATCAATGAATTGAGTTTTGAATTTGAGATTTCCAGAGATACCGCTGAAAAAGGTTATAGGTATTTAAAGAAAATTGGCATCATTGGTTCAATTCCCGGAAAGGGCTATTTTATTAAGAGCTCTGATATAGAAAGAAAAATTAAAATTTTTCTGCTTTTTAATAAGCTGAGTGCCCATAAAAAAATAATTTACGACTCTTTTGTAAATAAGCTGGGTGACGCAGCAACAATCGATTTTTATATTTACAACAATAGTTTTCCACTGTTTGAAAAACTATTACTTAACCAGAATGAAGAATATAATTATTATGTTATTATTCCTCATTTTATGGATGGAACCGAGCATGCCGAAAAAGTGATTAACGCTATTCCAAAAGAAAAATTAATCTTACTTGACAAGTTGGTTCCAGGAGTAACTGGCAATTATGGAGCTATCTATGAAAATTTCGAAAAGGACATTTTCAATGCCCTGGAGGAAGCCTTGCCATTGTTAAGTAAGTATAATATGATAAATATTATTTTGCCTGAACATAGTTTTTACCACATAGGAATTACCACCGGTCTTTGTAAATTTTGTCAGGTATACGCTTTTAATTATAAATTTGTTTATAATGTTAAAAATGAATTTATCAAAAAGGGGGAAGTTTATATCAACCTGATGGAAGATGACCTAGTGGATCTGATAGAAAAAATATTGGAGTAAAATTTAGAATTAGGTAACGATGTAGGGGTGATTTCCTATAACGAAACTTCAATTAAAAAAATAATAATGAAAGGTATCATTACTATATCCACCGATTTTAAAATGATGGGTGAAAAGGCTGCCGAATTAATCTTAAATAAATCGACCGATCATATTGAGGCTAAATTTTATCTAAACGTACGAAATTCACTTTAATAGCTACAGTTTATATTTATTCCTTAGTACTATTTTTTGAAAAATCCATTCTAGAACTGCCAATTTAGCTTTTAATCAAGCGCATTCTTAAAATGTTCCTATCGAAAATTCAGACAGGAAAAAATGTCACGATTTTAGAAAAAATCTATTTATCCTTATTTATAATTCAAATTTTAGGCACTAAGCTGGAAAATCCACGAATAATGCCCCCCCCCTTGCACCAAGGCATATTGACCTAGCATCGCTAATTTTCAATAACCCCACATCGCCAAATTAAATTGATCCCCTATTTGCATTGTATTTCAGATAGTTTTATTGTTGCAACCAATTTATAATTGTAATATTTTTTAGGGGGTTAGGTCAAAATGGTATTGTGGGGATTAATAACGTGGATTTTAGAAAGGTAGGTTTTTGCAAATTTTACAGTGTTTTCACGTAAAAAAAGGTAAAACGTTCTTGCACGTTTATTACAGTGAACGCACGTTTCTTTGGGAATATGCACGTGAATCTGCATAAAAACAATTTGTTTTAATTGTTTTGCCTTCTTTGCATCTTTTAATTACCGTGCTTTTTTGTTGGTTTTTAAACCATTGGCGTTGGTTTATTAAAAGGGAAAATTAGTTTAGAGTTTTGCAAATGGACAAGGGATATTGCTTTGGAAACCGAAACTTGGATTACAGAGAATCCAGAACATCTAATCCATTTCAACGGACACAAATTTTGGGTGCGCATTGAACGAAATCAATTTCACACCTAGTCATTTCACCGTGTTTTCACGTAAAAAAACGGTAAAACGTTCGAGCACGTTAAAAACAGTGCACGAACGTTACATTGGGAATATGCACGTGAATAAACATATTAGCACTTTATTACAATGTTTTTAGATCATTTACCACTTTTATAAACTGAGCATTTTTATTGTTTTGAATAACAATATCACCGTCTTGTAGCTCCTTGATAATTGCCTCTTGTTCTACAATTTTGTTGTCTTTTTCTGTTACAATTCGGGAATGGTCAAGGACCCTAGCATTTGTTAAATTAACTAGGTTCGTGTGCTTTCTGTTTAGCGTATTGTATTTTTTTCGCTGATATAGTTGGGATAAACAAAATCCAATACCCAAAGCAGTAAGACCACCCAAAGCTATATACAATGCCATTTTTGTTTCTTTATTAATTGCCTTGTTACGCAATAGCTCCATTATTAGTGTATTTGTCATGACGTTCAATTTTATGTTTTTCTGTTATATGATTTGTTATAATTACATGCTTTATAAAGTACCAGTTTACAAGGCCATTAATTTGTTTTGCATCGATACATTCTATTAGATTAATTTGATAATCCTCTAAATGCTTTGAGGTAACTTCTTCGCCAATTCTTTCAATTAAGTACTCAATCCGTGTAAAAATGGCTTTGTTATTTGCCGTTATCATAGCAAACATTTCTCTATCTGGCTTGTCATTTTTTCGATGGTAAGCACTTTTACAATCCCTGACCTTCCCATCCGGGTCATGTGTAATTTGGCAAAACTCTCTTCTAGCGGTAGCATTTTCGGCAAGTGTTGCACCGCAATGCCTGCAGGTCCTTTCAGAATGGTAGACAAATTGCTTATCGCCATTAATTTTAAATTGTTTTTTTTCCATAATTATGATTTTTAATTAAAAAATATGTAGTTTTGGGTACATAAAACATAACCAAAGGTATGCAAAATAATAAATTAAACAACATTTCAGATTTTATAGCATTAAACAAGCATCCAGAAATCTTGGAAAAAATGTTTAAAACATACGCTAGTCAGTTACATACACGAAGCCTACAAATCAAAGAAGTTGGAATTTCAAGCAAGTTGCTAAATGACTGGATCGAGTTCGGCATAGTTAATAAAGTGGAGGTTGAGGATAACAAATGGAGGCTATTTTCTTTGTCGGAAGCTATATGGATAAAGTTTGTAAGTGAACTAAGATATTTTGGTGTTTCGCTCCCTCAAATCAAAAATATCAAAGAAAACATTTGTGAGTTTAATAAGAAATTTATAAATGAGTTATCTGATAAAATTCAATCCATTCCAAATTCAGGTGCAAATGACTCCTTAGCTTTTATTCAAGATGAGTTTAATGAAATTCAGTATAAAACTGATGCAGAATTAAAAAATGAATACGACCATTTTGGAATATCCATTTTCGATTTAATAATGATATACACTTTAATTTTTGATCTCGAACTAGTGTTTTGCTTTACTAAGACAAATGGAAACTTTGTAG
This sequence comes from Ferruginibacter sp., assembly GCA_044357815.1. GTDB lineage: Bacteria > Bacteroidota > Bacteroidia > Chitinophagales > Chitinophagaceae > Ferruginibacter. Next base: position 24,414 of record JBIKOV010000016.1, read on the forward strand.
ATTATAGCAATAATATTGGGCGTGAATTAGGTTTAAATAATTTGGATGATTATCAAAGATTGATTGGTAAAGAATCATTTGCTGTTATAAATATGAAAAGCATTTACAAGGATTTTTTTAGCAATGAAAAGATCAAACAAGACGAAAATTTTTACTTTGGTATTGTAACAGAAAAAGAAAGAAATCTTTTAGAGTATATTAAATCTGGTGAATATAGTACCATAAGTATTAAAGTAGAGGAAGGCATTATTAAATTAGCAAAGCTTACCAAAAAAGATGGAGTTAAACTAATGGATCAAATTGCCCGTCTATTAAAGAAAGGAGATTTTAAAGAAATTTCTTTCTTATCTAGAGATGGTAGGGTTGTTAGGTATGATGAAATTGACATAATTAAATAAGGTGCTGAGTAAAACAGACCAATTTATGATATAGAAAACTGTGTGGTAGACTACCAACAGTTTTTGCATTTGTGAACCGCATATGCAAAAAATTTTAAACGGTGGTATTAATAATGAAAGTATACCGCCAAGAATGTTTCGTGGGTTAGCAGGTAATCCCAAAAAAGTGAATGATGCAGGTGCTGTTGCCAATCAAATATTATTGAATGGCATTACTGCCGAACAATTTGTAGATCTGTTAAGACCAATGATTAGAGAAGAAGTGCAGCTAGTAATATCACAGCAAGAAGAAAAACTTATTTCGCCAGCCGAAGCATGTAAATTATTCAAACCCGCTATTACCAAAGCAACATTAACATCATGGACAAAGCAAGGATTTCTACAAGAGCATCGAATTGGTGGTAGGGTTTTTTACCGACACTCTGAAATCCTTGCATCTACCTTAACGCTTGGGAAGTATAAAAGCATATATAGTAAAATGAGTGCTTAACTTTAATCTTTCTTTTATCCCCTCTAATACACGGAGGCCTGCCCTTGTAGCTTTGATTGGTTAACCAAATACATCAAAGCACATGTCTGCATTTATCTCGGCAATCTTTGCCGCCAAACCACGTACAAATGATATTGAGCACAGTTTAAACGCTTACGCCTTTTTATTTGAAGGGGAACGCCCTGTATGGGAAATTCATTTTGAAGGAAAAGTGTTTGAGTATATATATAGCCCCGAACATATTTTACAACAAGGGGTACTGAAATTAAAGGCGAATTGCCAACTCCTAAACCAAACAAAATATCAGCAGATTTAACGTAAATAAAAATAAATTAAAAATATCCGAATCAGCATTTTAAAAAAAGTCACTAGACAGATTGAATTATCTTTAATAAAAACATTAAAGTTGCATTATGGAAAATTCCTTTCTTATTTCAATAGAAAATAATACCAATGAGCCCCAATTGATTAACTTGTTTTCTGATTCTTTGGCAGCAGGTGTTATTGTAACAACATCGGATTACAACTATCAAAAATTGCAACAAATAGCAAGAACCAAAGGCTTTAAGGGCAATAGCCTTACTGCCAACTTTGAAGAAAACTTAGAACTGGAATTTGTCCATAACGGAAAAATAACTCATGCAGTTTTAAATGGGCGATACGAACAAGACCTAATACTAATGGATGGATTAAATAACTACATACAGTTTAAATGTCCGCCACAAAAGAAGTTTTATCTTAGAATGTTGACTTTACCTGATGTAAAAGTGTAAACTCTATTGATAGTTTTCAAGCAATTGAGCTGGCGGTTGTGGGTATTTTGTCTGTCATTCTGCATGTTTTTTGGTAAAGTAAAACCCGTACGATACCTTTTGACAAGCTATTTAAGGCCAAGACGAAATGTTCTTTTGTGAGAATTGTAAAAAATAAGCGGATGCATACAATAATTGTCGTCCACAATAACAAGAAAAACAAGGATAAAATAAATTATTTCTGCTACCAAATTTTAAAAATCCCAACGTAGTGTCACCTATAGTGTCACCTAATAAAAATAAAAAACCCTTAACCAATTGATTAACAATAAGTTAAGGGCTATTTAATGCTGTAGGGGGAGGGATCGAACCTCCACGGAGCGGTTAGTTGTAACACAAAGTTGAGTGGTCGACCCTGGTCGGACCAGTATTGCTACTGGCTCGGCTCTATGTTATATTTATCCCGTGATCTCCACCCCCGAGACAAGGGGGCATGTCTGCCAAAAATTTCATCACCCCACAGTATTGGCTGATTGAATGTAAGAGCTAATAATGCAAATCTACACAATATCCCTTTATGTTGATAATAATTTATAAAATACTTTGTAAATATAGATAATTATCAAATAAATATATTTATATTTGAAATATTATTAAAAATTCCTTGACTGTATGGCTGCAAAATTGAATCTTGATAAATTAGACCTTCAGATTATCCACGAGATGATGGAAACTGCTGAAATTTCTTATGCAGAGCTCGGCAAAAAACTATTTGTCAGCGGAGGTACTATCCATGTTCGCATTAAAAAGTTGCAGGAATTAAATATAGTAAAAGGCACCCGATTGAATGTAGACCTTCGACAATTGGGATATGACATTACTGCCTTTGTAGGGATTTATCTAGAAAAAAGTTCTTTATATGATTCTGTAGCCAAGGAATTGATGGCCATACCTGAAATTGTACGATTAAATTATATCACCGGTAACTATAGTATGTTTATTGAAATTGTTTGTAAAGACATCGCCCAATTGCGCACCGTATTGCACGATGAACTCCAGAAAATTAAGGGGATCGATCGCACCGAAACTTTTATTTCTCTAGAAGAGGGATTTACGCGCAATGTACAAGTGGCACCTGCCCAGTAAATAGTTAATTCTCGAAACTCCTGTGCTTGATAATAATTGCACATGGTGTATTTAGGAGGTACTTCTTACATCTACTGCATCTCTCAACCCATTTCCCAATAAGTTAAAAGCAAGTACCAGCAACATAATTGCAAAGCCTGGTATAATCGCCAGCAAAGGTTGATGCGTGATAATAAAATGGTAGTTTTCTTTGATCATCAATCCCCAACTGGGTTGGGGAGGCTGTACGCCAATTCCCAAAAAACTCAAACCCGCTTCAATCATTATGGCAGTAGCAAAGTTACTGGCTCCTATCACTAGCACCGGCCCCAGCACATTAGGAAGTATATGCCGTAGGATAATTCTGCTATCACTAAAACCTAGTGCCCTAGCTGCTTGTACATATTCTAATTCTTTTATTGCCATTACCTGGCCTCGAATTAAGCGGGCTACGCTTACCCACATCGTTAAACCAACGGCAATGAATATCTGCCAAAAACCTTTTCCAATTGCCATCGTTAGCGCAAATACTAGTAATAAAGTGGGGATGCTCCAGGTGACATTGATTAGCCAAAGAATAATTGCGTCTATTCGTTTACGGTAGTATCCCGCCACCGACCCCAAAAAGATTCCCAGCGTGAGAGAAATGAATACGGCAACTAGTCCTACTCCTAAGCTTACCCTGGTACCAATCATTAGTCGGCTGGCAATATCTCTTCCAAATTTATCCGTTCCCAACCAGTAAGTCTTGATTACTAAGTATTGTGAAACTAGCAGCTCGGGTTGATGCTCGGTAAGCTGATCAATGGAATAATTCAGAATGACCGAACTGTCTTCATCCACATATTTGTTTACGCGGAGCTCATCTTGGTGAATAGTATAACTGCTAATAGGTAGGTAACGGTAGTCGGTTGGTTTACCATACAACAATTGGTTAAACCAACTAACAGCGGGTTGTTTTTTATCCTGTATTTTTAAAAACAGTTGGGTATAGCCGGGTCTTTTTGCCTGTATCTCTACTGTTTGCAAATCTGCGTTGGGTGAGCCATCCGGGGCCAACAGGTATCCGAAAATTGCGATGAAAGTAGCCACTGCAATAATCCCCAAACCAACTAGGGCACCCTTGTTTTTTTTAAGGCGTTTCCAGGTTTGATTAGAAAAAGAAAATGAATTGGAGGGCATATCTTTTTGGATTGATTGATATTATTTTACAGACCGTTCTTTCCAAGTATATTTCCCAAACTTGCCTAGCCATCCCGCAATCACCGTATACAAAATATGAAAAGGTTGGGCAATAGGAAACCACCAAAGCAGCTTGGTTTGATTGAAAAATTTTGCAACAGGATAAAGGAAAAATAGCTCAATGATGGTTTTAAATAAAAGCAATACAACATACCATTCAATCATTGTTAACTGATAATGAAATACCGAAACCACCTGTTGGTTCACTAAAGCTACGAAGGGAAGCGCCAACATCAGCACATTTAAAAAGTATACAATGATCAATACAACAAAAATCCTTTTGTCATCAAATTGATCTGCCTTGCTTGCCCAGCGGATACGCTGGTTCAAAAATTGTTCAATAGTGTTTACAGGGTTGGTCTGTACAATCACGTCCTGACTTTTTAAATAGCCAATATCATGGGGAAATCGCTTATAAATCTTATGGAGCAATAACATATCATCTCCACTGGCAATGTTATCGATTCCCTTGAAACCATTCACTGCTATGAATGCCTCCTTTGTGTAGGCAAGGTTGGCCCCATTGCACATGCTATGAAATTTTTTGTGTACGGATGCACCGGTAATTCCTTGTAAGGTCATGAAATCAAGCGAC
>JBIKOV010000102.1:0-11562 GCA_044357815.1 Ferruginibacter sp.
ATGAAAAAACAAATTATTCCAATTTCCTTTTTGTTTGCGGCAATATTAATGTTAGGCTATTCTAACAATGTAAATGCGCAGGCTAATATAATTGGTAAGCCTACTCCCATTCCTATTCAATATTCATTACAAATAGCGCAATTTGACTTTCCAAATCAAATGAATTGGGCAGATGCTAAAAAGGCTTGTGAAGGACTAGGAGAAGGTTGGAGATTGCCAACCAAAGATGAACTCAATTCAATGTACATCAACAAAAATACTATTGGCGGCTTTAGTTCAAACTCATATTGGAGTTCCAGTGAGATGTCCATTTTCGCTTGGAATCAATACTTTAACTATGGTGGCAAAATCAGTGACTCTAAGGCCAATATGAATTATGTTAGGGCTGTACGACCTTTATAATCATCAACTAGTTTTGATTACAAGGGCAAAGAAGTTGTTTTTAAATTCTTAAAGATGACTAACTGAAAAGTTAATGTTCATTTTTCGAAAGATTTCGAATTTTGCTAACTTCTTTATAATAATTAAAAAAAATAAAATGAAAAAAATATTACTGGCATCTGCATTTTTTACTTTTGCTGCTAACTCCTTTGCTCAAAAAAAAGTTGCTGATGTTGCAAAATTTACGGCAGAAACCATCAATCTAGGTAATATCAAACAAGGGGTACCTACGAAAGGTACTTTTACTCTTACCAATATTAGTGCTCAACCTTTAATCATTGAACAGGCAAATCCTACTTGTGGATGCACCATTTCCGATTATACCAAACAGCCTATTGCAGCTGGTAAAAATGGAGTAATTAATGCTACATTCAATGCTGCCAGTCCTGGCCATTTTGATAAACATCTTACGGTTAAATTTGCCGGCATTGATGAGGTAAAAAGTATTACCCTAACAGGGGATGTGCTTAGTGCGGAAGAATTTGCCAAATTGAAAGCTCCTAAAAAATAATTAATTTATAAATATACTTTTTCAATAAAAAACCTCCCTTACTAGGAGGTTTTTTTATTGAATCCCTCTTTTTTATTTCCCCAGTACACCCCAAATAAAATCATCAATAAGCAACCTATTTGCTCTAAGTTATATACTTCCCCATAAAAAATCCCCCATCCAATAGCAACAAATGGAATTCCATAAGTAACCATACTTGCAAAAATACCTCCCGCTCTTTTTACCAATGTATAAAAAATAATACTGGCAAATGCAGTGCCAATAATACCTAAAAAAGCAGCTGCCCCTATGGCAATTAATATCGGGTGAGTTGCCAAAGGCATGCTAAAAAAACCTGTGCAGATCAGTACCAGCATGGCCGGTATGGCATTAAGGGAAAGTGCGATAGCAGCAATATGCAAGGAAGGAATCGTAAGCAAGTGCCTTGCCACCATATTTACATTAAAGCCGTAAAAAAAGGCGGCTAATACTACAAAAGATACAAATACAAGGTGCTGACTTTCCTGCATATGGCCTTTGCTAAACAATAATAAAAAACTACCGACGAAGGCTATCCCTATTCCTATAATTTTATTGATGGAAGTGCTGGTCTTATAAAAAACTGCACCGGTAACAATTACAAAAATCGGAGTAAGGCAATTTAGTGTGCCGGCCAGTGAACTTTCGATTCCCTCTTCTGCCAAACAAAATAAAAAAGCAGGTAGCAGACTTCCCAAAGTACCCGACATGAAAACTAAAAAAAGTTTATACCGGGGGATATGCCGAATATGTTTTATCGTGGTAGGCAATAGCACTAGTCCGGCAAAAACTATCCGCAAAGCAGCTACTTGGTAGGGGCCCAAATGGTTATCCAAGCCAATTTTCATCAAAATAAAGCTACTTCCCCAGATAATGGACAGTGCCACAAAAATCAACCAGTTGACCAAATTATTTTTCACCTCACAAAGTTGACGTTAATTAATTAAATAACTGGTTTGGTTAAAAAGTTTCTTGTAGCGCTTTGAATACAAGTAAATCAAAATAATCTATTTTAATATTAAAAAAATATTATATTTATTGTAGATTATTAATGAAAACAAACAAGTAAACTTTAAAACTATGAGATTTGCAAAAGAGTTCAACGAATTTATAACGAAAGGCAATATTATTGACCTCGCTGTAGCGGTAGTAATTGGTAGCGCATTTGGAGCTATCGTTTCTTCACTAGTAAACGATGTCATTACACCCCTTTTACTGACTCCCGCTCTAGAAGCTGCACATGTCCAAAACTTGGATAAACTTACCTGGGGAGCTGTAAAATATGGCAATTTTATTGCTGCAGTCATTCAATTTGCGATCATCTCATTGGCGCTTTTCATTACGGTAAAGGCAATGAATGCTTTAATTAAAAAAAAGCAGGCCGCCTTACCAACCCCTAGACCTTCTACCACCGACCAATTGCTGATGGAAATAAGGGATGCGCTTAAAAAATAAGGGTAGCAAATTGCTTTTTTGCCATTTTACATTGAGCTGGAAGTGAAAATACGAGAATTGAGCAATCCCCTATTTTTTCCGTATTATCCACAATGGGCCGCTCAATTCTCCCAAAATAGTAATTCTCTAATAAGTTTCTATACATTTGCCCTGATCATTTATCACTAAATTTTTAAGACATTGAATACGGCTACTTATCAGATAAAGTTGGACCAATTTGAAGGCCCATTTGACCTGCTACTTTTTTTTATAGAAAGAGATGAACTAGATATTTACAATATTCCCATTACTAAAATAACGAATGATTTCCTTGACTTCATCCACCAATCAGAAAAACTGAATATTGAACTGAGCAGTGAATTTATTTTATTCATTAGTACTTTGATGCGTATCAAGGCGAAGATGCTGATACCACGAAAAGAAATTGATCTTCATGGAAATGAAATTGATCCTAGGCAGGAATTAATCAACAAAATACTAGAGTACAAAAGATTTAAGGAAGCATCCCTCAAAATGGCTGAATTGGAGGAGATACGTATGCTAATGATCAAACGAGGTAACCTTCAAAAAGAACTTTCACAAATTGGTGAAGAATTTGGTGAAGGGACTGAAATCCAGGCGGTCACCCTTTTTAAGTTAATGAAAGCTTTTGAAAAGGTAGCCCAGCGGCTTAAAGAGCGTAATAACCAGCCAGTTCATACCGTTGTTCAATACAACTATACCATGGAACAAAGCAGAGAATTTATGCTAGACACCTGCCGAAAAGAAAAGACCGTATCCTTTGAGAAAATATTTGACGTATGTGAAAATCGTATCCATGCCATCTTTCTTTTTTTAAGTTTGCTCGAACTGGTGCAACAAAAATATATGATGCTAGTGTCTGGCGAAGGAAGAAATAATTTTATCATTGAATACAATGAAAACAGAGAAGAAGACAATTCTACCCCACTTGATTACAACGAGATGACCAGCTTTTAAAATGGAAAAATTGCTTGCCAGTTGCTACGGCAATAAACAGACCCTAGGTAAATAGCAATTGGATGCTGCAGCAATTTTATAATTAGCAATTCATCGAAAACCCCCAATACATAAGGGCAAAATGGTCATACATACTTACTGATGCCGTGATGGATGACTAAACACTGAATAGTAAAATACAAGATAATGAAAACAATCATTCACAAAGCTTCAGATAGAGGCTCAGCAGACTATGGCTGGCTGAAGCCCAATTTTTATTTTAGTTTTGGCCAGTATTACAATCCGGAGAAAGTTCATTTTGGAATGCTGCGTGTATTAAATGACGACTTCATCGCCGGAGGGGGTAAGTTTCAAACGCATCCGCATGACAATATGGAGATCGTAACCATTCCCTTTACCGGTGCAATAGAACATCGAGACAGCACAGGTGGAGCAGGGCTGATACAAGCTGGAGATATTCAGATAATGAGTGCCGGCACAGGAGTTGAACATTCCGAAGCGAATGCATCTGCAACCCAACCCGTTACACTTTTTCAGGTATGGGTTTTCCCAAAAGTAAAAAACATTACCCCAAGGTACGACCAGCGGCGCTTTGACATAGCAGACCGAATTGACCAATGGCAGGTGGTGGTTTCACCTAGGGAGGAAGATGAAGCTTTATGGATTAACCAAGATGCACGTTTTGCACTAACCAATTTAAGCGCCGGCAAAACTTTATTGTATAACAATGCATTTAAAGGCAATGGGGTATACTTGGTTGTAATTGGTGGATCTGTAAAAGTAAACGATATTTCCCTTGGGAGAAGGGATGCCCTAGGTATTTCAGAGATAGATAGTTTTTCCATTACAGCAAGTGAAGACGCTGAGTTACTGGCAGTAGAAATACCAATGAATTAATTTGTTTCGCTTATACCATTTAAAAAAGTAATTCTCAGATTTTCTTTAGCTTAGCTAATTTTTACTAAACTCCTAATCCTGATGAAAAACCCTTGCATTTAATCGAAAACTAAGTGACTCAAAAGGACAAGATATTAAGCAGGTATTTGTAATTGAATTGCCATAATATCTTTGGAGAGCCTTTATTTAGCCGGTACTAATTGATTTTTGGGTTGGCAAAAGGAATATACCAAAACGGTAGACGCAACAAAATAAATAATTAAAGCAGGGGTAATCAATGGTGACAATTGATTTGATCCGAACCAGTCGCCTGATTTAACAATCCATACTATACCAGCTGCATTTTTTATTGCTTCGAGTATCCAAACTTTTTGATTTCCATCCATTAAGTCAGTTAGCGCATAGATATGAACAAAAATAAAAGCTCCATAAATAAAAATGTTGGGAGAACCAATGCTTGCTATATGTCCATAAAGATAGGAAACAATTAAAAGCAGGCTAAAAAGTTGAATCCACAAATAAATTTTTAGTGATTTAGATACATTGGTTTCATATTTTTTGAAATCATAAACATCTTCAATCTTGTAAACGGGGTGCGTATCGATAACATCGTTGGGGCGCCAACCTAGTGGCATAAACCAAATACGGAGTTTATCTTTCCAGCTCTGGGCATGCCAAGCGTCTTGTATAAGTAACCAAAGATGTGCAAAATTAATTTTGATGGGATTCCAAGTACGTACGGGTCTTGTAATTCCATACACGGCGGGAATGTCATCCCTTTCTTCCTGGAATGTTCCAAACCATTTATCCCAAAAAATAAATATCTGTCCAAAATTTTTATCAAGGTATTCAGGATTAATGGCGTGATGAACGCGGTGGTGTGCTGGCGTAACAATAATTTTTTCTAGCCACCCCATTTTTTTAATGTGGCAAGTGTGATACCATAATTGGGCAAATAAATGAAGAGGGCCGATTACAGCAATTACTTTTGGAGGTACCCCCAAGAGTGCTGCAGGCAATAATAAAAAAGTATAAATACGAATAAATACTGAAATGCTTTGCCTTAATGCACAGGCTAAATTATATTGTTCACTACTATGATGCACTAAGTGATTATTCCAAAAAATATTATAGGTATGATTAATTCGGTGGCCCCAATATCCTGCAAAATCGAGCGCCATAAAGGCAATAAAATACAATAAAATACCTGACTGAACCTGTATTATATTAAAATGTGCTAGTAACCATGGGTAAGACAATATCCCAATGCTTAGGCCTAGCACATCCTTGGTAGAGTTCGTTACACCAGAGCTCAAACTTGAAATCATGTCGATGGTTTCTACAGTTTCATAACCTTTGTACCAACCATACCATTTTTCAAATAGTACTAAAAACAAAAATAAAGGAGTAACAATCATTAAAATATTTCCGTAAGTTTCCATAGTCTGGTTTAGAATTAAACAATTTAATCGGAAAATTGAACTTATTACTTGAACATATAATTGTTAAAAAAGCCTTGAACGAAATGTTAAATGTAAGTAGCAACTTTATTGAAAATGAGTGATTACTTTTTCAGCCTCCTTCATCCACTCCCTCAACACCTCGGCAATAGCCTGGGCATTTAAACCGATTTCACTGTATAATTCCTTTGGCGAGCCATGCTCTACCAATCTATCCGGAATTCCCATTATTTTTACATCCGCCTTATACCCATTTTGATTCATAAACTCCAATACAGCAGTTCCAAAACCACCCACCACGGTGCCATCTTCAATGGTGATGATTTTATTGAACTTTGAAAATACTTCGTGCAGCAGTTCGGTATCGATGGGTTTTACAAAACGCATGTCGTAATGCGCTGGATTGATTCCGTCTGTCTTAACATCCCTGATGGCCGCTGCGGCGAAATTACCTGGGTGTCCAAACGATAGAATGGCTATCTCCTGGCCATCTTTTATTTTTCTTCCTTTACCAATTTGCACCGCTTCAAAAGAGGTTTTCCATTCTGGCATTACTCCTTCACCTCGGGGATAACGGATTACAAAAGGATTAACGGTGGTTACTAACTGTGCCGTATACATTAGATTCCTTAATTCCTTTTCATTCATAGGAGCACTAATAATCATATTGGGTATACAACGCATATAGGCAATATCATAACAACCATGATGAGTAGCTCCATCTTCTCCAACTAAGCCTGCCCTATCTAGACAAAAAACTACCGGTAGATTTTGGATGGCTACATCATGTATTACCATGTCGTAGGCTCTTTGCATAAAGGTGGAATATACATTACAAAACACCCGCATACCCTGTGTAGCCAAACCCGCACTGAGGGTAACCGCATGTTGCTCACAGATCCCCACATCAAAAGCCCGGTTAGGCATTTTTTCCATCATGTATTTTAGAGAAGATCCACTCGGCATTGCCGGTGTGACCCCCATAATCGACTCGTTCATTTCCGCCAACTCAATGATGGTATGCCCAAATACATCCTGGTACTTTGGCGGCTGAGGAATATCATATTTTTTCTTTACGATTTCGCCGGTAATTTTATCAAACAATCCTGGAGCATGCCATTTGGTTTGATCCTTTTCTGCAAGCGCATACCCTTTCCCCTTTACAGTTTTAATGTGTAAAATTTTAGGACCGGGAATATCCTTTAGGTCATGCAAGGTATCTACTAACTTAGAAATATTGTGACCATCAATAGGTCCAAAATATCGAAGGTTAAGGGCTTCAAACAAATTAGCGCTGCTACTAACCATTCCTTTCAAACCATCCGTTAATTTTTGAGCCATTGAACGAGAAAAGGTTTTCCCAACAGGTAGTTTTCCCAATAATTTCCAGACATCATCCTTCACTTTATTATAGGTGTGTGAGGTAGTAATGTCGGTAAGGTATTCTTTCAGCGCTCCCACATTGGGATCGATACTCATGCAATTATCATTCAATATAATCAACACATTGCTATGCGTAGCACCAGCATGATTCATTGCTTCAAAAGCAAGTCCCGCCGTCATGGCGCCATCTCCTATTACAGCGATATGCTGTCTGTCTTTTTCTCCTTTATAATAACTTGCCATTGCCATCCCCAATGCCGCACTGATGGAAGTAGAAGAATGTCCCACTCCAAAAGTATCATACTCACTTTCGGCACGATTAGGGAATCCACTCAGCCCTTTGTATTTTCTATTGGAAGGAAAACTATCTCTTCTGCCGGTTAAGATTTTGTGACCATAAGCCTGGTGACCTACATCCCAAACAAGTTGATCATAGGGTGTATTAAATATATAATGCAGTGCAACACTCAATTCCACTACACCCAAACTAGCTGCAAAATGCCCACCGTGAACACTCACCACATCAATAATATACTGACGCAATTCATCACAAACCTGATATAATTGTTCCTGGGGGATCTTCTTCAAATCATCAGGTCCATTGATGTTGCTTAATAATTTGCCTGCTTTAATTTCCATGCTGATTTATTTGCGTTGTAAAGGTAGCTTTTTTGGGTACTTTGGCCTTTATACAATACAATTTATTACAAATAAAGTTCTTTAGCTACTTGGTTTCCTGAAAAATTTAACAGTCCAAAAACGGAAACCTAATCAAAGACTCGTAATTATCTGATATGCTGCATCATATTCAATATTAAATCAGGGTCGGGACAGTTGTGAAGATATTTTTCCCGCTCACTCAAAGCACAAACGCCTGGAAAATCACCTTGCTTCAAATTCATATCGCCAATTACCTGAAAATGAAGGTGGGGGGGCCAGTTTCCATTTTCGTTGGGTTCGCCAAAATGGGCAATCAATTCACCCCGGTTGAAGTATTGACCTTCGTGCAACTGAGCTAAGTCGGCCAAACTGACGTGCCCATATAAAGTATGAAATACAATGGTCTCTAACTGGTGCTGTAAAATGATGGTAGCTCCATAATCACCCTCATTATTGTTGAATGCAAAACTGTGTACCATTCCGCCGATGGGTGCATAGACCTTTGTTCCAGCTTCCCCCCAAATATCTATTCCCAAATGAAGGGTTCTTGGCTCCTTGCCATCAGTAAAATGATCCATATTGTAAATCGTACGATTTTCGGCATAGCCACCAATCGCATATTTACACTCGGATTGGTGCAATTGAGTCTGGATGTATTGAAAGAAATGATTCCGATCTTTTATGCTTACTTCCGCCAACGCAGGATTGTTTTCTGTAAAATCAAATTGACAAATCGTTTCCTTGGTAGCAGCAAAATCAACTACTCGATGAAACTCATTCCGATGTTTTTGTAATAGACGGGATAACTCATTCATAAAAAAGTTCCCTGATGAATAACAGGGAACTCAAATATATAACAGTATTGGTAGATTTAATGATTAATGGTTATTGCAAACCAGAAGCGGATCTTTTCGTTTTCAACTATTACGCTGGGTAAGCAGCGTTTTTATTTTGTAGTTGAATAAGCGCTCTTTATTGACCCCTCCAAAAATTAACCGCAATTGGCTTAAATAACCACGTTCACCATTTTGTTTTTTACATAGATAATTTTTTTCGGAGCATTTCCTTCCAGCCATTTTTGTATCACTTCGTTTTGCAAAATGATTTCTTCTACAACCGCCTGTGTGGCATCTAGTGCAATAACAATATTGGTGCGCACCTTGCCATTGATGGAAACCGGGTATTCCTTTGAACTTTCAACTAGCAATGCAGGATTGAAAACAGGATAAACTGCCCCATCTATACCCCCCAAAGCAGGAGAGACTGTTGAACCTAATAAACTACAAAGTTCTTCACTAATATGGGGAGCATAGGGTGATAATAAAAACAATAATGGCTCTAACACTTCCTTTTTGTGACATTTCATTTCTGCTAGCTCATTCACGCAAATCATAAAAGTACTAACCGCTGTATTAAAACTAAATCTTTCTGTATCCTCCTCAATTTTTTTGATTGTCCGGTGAAGTACTTTCATTTCAGCATCCGTTGGCTTATCCTCAGTCCAAACCTTTCCTTTCAGGTCATCATAAAACAGTCTCCAAAGTTTGCGTAAAAAACGATGAACCCCTTCAATACCCTTTGAGTCCCAGGGCTTGCTTTGCTCTACAGGTCCCAAAAACATTTCATACATGCGGAAAGTATCAGCACCAAATTTATCTACCAATACATCCGGGTTTACGGTATTGTATTTTGACTTGGACATTTTTTCTGTTTCTACGCCACAAATATATTTTCCGTCTTCCAAAATGAATTGAGCAGAAGCATACTCACCATTTTTCCATTTTCTAAATTCAGCAATATTCAATTCCACTCCATCAACCATGTTGACATCGACATGGATCCTATCGACTTCACTGGAAAGGCTGGCTAATCCTGTAATTAATTTTTCATCTTCACTAATTGTACCACCCATTCGATTAGATGAAAGGAAAATATGGGTATTTCTTACCCGATATACAAATCGGCTACTACCCTGGATCATCCCTTGGTTCAGCAATTTTTTAAAAGGCTCGTCATGTCCAATATAACCAAGGTCAAAGAGTATTTTTGTCCACATACGACTATATAGCAAATGCCCTACCGCATGCTCGGTACCGCCTATATAAATATCTACCTGGCCCCAATAATCACTGGCCTTTCTATCGCAAAAAACTTGTTCGTTTGTTGGATCCATATACCGAAGGAAATACCAAGACGAACCTGCATAACCGGGCATAGTGGATGTTTCCCGTTTAGCTTTGGGAAGGTTTACCCAGTCCGTAATATTGGCTAAAGGGCCTTCTCCATCTGGGCCGGGTCCATAGGTTGCTACATGGGGCAATTCCAATGGTAATTCATCTGCATCCAATGGCAGAGCAATGCCATCGCTCCAGATGATCGGAAATGGCTCACCCCAATAACGTTGACGGCTAAAGCCTGCATCCCGCATTCTGAAATTCACCTTGCGTTTACCAATTCCCAACGCTTCAATTTTATTTATTGCCGCATGGATTGCATCCTTCATCAACAGGCCATTCAAAAATCCTGAATGTTGCAAAATAGCTTCCTTGGTTGCATTGGCCTCAGCGCCAGTAAAATGCTCACCGATAATATTGGTAATGGGAATATTAAAATGTTGCGCAAATCCAAAATCACGTTGATCGCCGCAAGGCACTGCCATAATAGCGCCAGTACCATATCCTGCCAAAACATATTCTGCAATCCAAATAGGTATTTCCCTCCCATCAAATGGATTGATTGCATATGCACCAGTAAAGCATCCGGTAATTTGTTTTACTTCGGCTAGGCGTTCCCGTTCACTTCGGCTTTTTACATAGGTCAAATATTTTTCTATTGCTTCTTTTTGACCAGGGGTAGTAATTTTACTTACCAACTCATGTTCGGGTGCCACTACCATAAAATCTACCCCAAAAATAGTATCCGGCCTAGTAGTGTATACCTTCAAAGGGATTGGATGGTTTTTAATCGCAAAATCCATCTCCGCTCCCTGACTCTTCCCAATCCAGTTCTTCTGCATTTCCTTCATGGCATCACTAAATTCAATCCGCTCCAAGCCTTCCAATAAACGGTCGGCATATTCGGTGATTCGCAAATACCACTGCCGCATTTTCTTTTTCTCCACCAGGTGGCCGCCGCGCTCACTTACCCCATTTATCACTTCATCATTGGCCAATACTGTTCCTAGCGCTTCGCACCAATTCACCTCGCCATAAGCACTAAATGTCAAACGATACTCCATCAATATCTCCTGCTTTCCCTTTTCATCTAATGAATTCCATTGCACAGCAGAAAATTGGTGTCCCTTTTCACCCGGACAAACATGGTTACTATTTCCCTCTGCCTCAAATATTTTCACCAGCACCGTAATCCGTTCTGCCTTATTGGAAACTCGATTGTACCAGCTATCAAAAATTTGTAAAAAAATCCATTGGGTCCAACGATAGTACCTAGGCTCACTAGTTCTTACTTCTCTGTCCCAATCATAACTAAAGCCAATTTTATCGAGCTGACTTCTAAAAGTGGAAATATTTTTTTCCGTGGTTACGGATGGGTGCTGACCGGTTTCCAAAGCAAACTGCTCTGCAGGAAGACCAAAACTATCATAACCCATCGGATGAAGGACATTGAAACCCTTTAGTCTTTTAAACCTACTGTAAATATCACTGGCAATATAGCCCATTGGATGACCCACATGCAAACCGGATCCACTAGGGTAGGGAAACATATCCAGCACATAATACTTGGGCTTGGAGGAATCAT
>JBIKOV010000051.1:0-17379 GCA_044357815.1 Ferruginibacter sp.
CTATTGCATTGAATCTGTATTCCATCTATTATTTAACTATTGTACGTTGATTGTTAAGTTCTTTGCCCCTAGCGCTTTTTAACCGCGAAAAGGGAATTACTTGACCTTAATTTCAGCTCACTCATTTAAGCCAATAAAAAAATTAACAGGTAATCATTTTGTAGGTGGCAAAAGTACACTAAAGCAGGTAAAATTTGTTACTTTTGTCCCAGCAGGTTGAGTGAAATATATAACAAAATCTCCCTCAACCAATTAATTAACCCCATTTGACCTAAACAGATATACATATAGTAAGAAAAAATATAATTAACCTATGTCTCAATTCGGAAAATCAACATCATCCAAGCGCAGTAAACCATCCTATGGATACGCCATTATAGGTGTAGCGCTAGTATTATTCCTTTTTGGCATAGTAGGTTGGTTGTTCTTAAACCTAAAAAAATCAGGAGAAATGTTTAGGGAAAATATTCAGGTACATGCTTGGATAACACCCTCTGCTGCCAAAAAACAAGTGGATTCCCTTCAAAAATATATCTCCTCCCTTCCCTATGTGAAGTCTTCCGAGTATGTAACTAAGGAAAATGCAATACAAAAATGGAATACAGAAAATGATAGTTCTTGGAAAAAATTTATCACCAACAACCCCTTGCCGGAGAGCATTGACTTTTACGTAAAGGCAGATTATATGGACATGGATAGTCTAAGTGTTTTGAGCAATTTTCTCGAAGCTAATTTTACTGGAGTCATTTCTGAATTTCAATACCCCAAAGAAACAGTAGGTTATGTTAGTTCTTACACAAAATACATTGCCGCCGGAATATTGGTTTTTGCAATTATTCTTTCCATCATCGTCATTATTTCCATCGATAATACCATTCGATTGGCAATGTACAGCAACCGTTTTTTAATCAAAACAATGCAAATGGTAGGTGCTACTAGGGGGTTTATTACCAAACCGCTCAATATAAAGGCAATCATTAATGGTTTGGTGGCAGCTTTCATTGCCATCATAGCAGTTTTTGGTTTTATTTTACTGGTCGAAAGTTTTGTTCCTTGGCTTCGCCTATTGAGAGATGCAAGTAATATGGCACTCATCATAACAGGAATTTTGATATTGGGTGTTTCTATTTCACTGGCCAGTACACACCGATCAGTGTTAAAATATTTACAAATGAAGCTCGATGACCTTTATTAGTATTGAGTCTAAAAGGCACAATTGAAAAATATTACTTTTATTTGCATAACAAAATATAAAACCATGAGCATTGATAAAAAACAAACGGTAAGCAAAGGATTGTTTGACAAGCAAAATTACCTCCTGATGTTGGGTGGTTTGATTGTGTTGGCAATTGGATTTTTTTTGATGGCAGGTGGTAAAAGTGCTGACCCTGCAGTATTTAACGATAATGAAGTTTACAGTACCACTAGAATAACGATTGCACCTCTACTGATTATAGCAGGCTTCATTATTGAGATATTTGCAATTATGAAGAAACCTTCAGATAATCAAAAGTAAAGCACCCCCCAATTAATAAAAATCATCCTGATGAAGGTCATCTTTTTTTATCAATTGCTGTAAAATATAATAACAATGAAAAATGCGGTATTTCTAATATCGCATTTTTCATTTGAGCCAATTGCTGGGTAATCCATCAAAAAGCAATTTTGATGGATTACAGAAGTTCCCTCTTTACAAACGAATATTTAAATACAAGAAAATGACCACCATTCAATCCATCCTTATCGCCATCGTGGAGGGCCTCACAGAGTTTTTGCCCATTTCTTCTACTGGCCATATGATCATTGCTGAGAAGCTACTAGATATTCCAGCAAGCGATTTTACAAAAGTATTTACAGTTGCTATCCAACTAGGTGCAATTCTAGCAGTAGTGGTGATGTACTGGAAAAAGTTTTTTGATTTTAAAAGTTGGCAGTTTTATATAAAACTAATTGTTGGGGTAATTCCAGCTTTGATTTTCGGATTGCTTTTTTCCAAAAAGATTGATTTGCTACTGGAAAGTGCGCTAACTGTTTCCCTATCCCTTCTACTAGGTGGTGTCATTTTATTGTTCATTGATGGTTTATTTAAAAACCCCTCTATCCATTCAGAAAAAGAAGTTGGGTTTAAGCAAGCCGCTATTATCGGTTTATGGCAATGCATCGCAATGATACCAGGTGTTAGCAGAAGCGCCGCATCAATCATTGGTGGAATGCAACAAAAACTATCGCGCAACACTGCAGCAGAATTTTCCTTTTTTCTAGCAGTTCCCACAATGCTAGCCGCTACTGGATATAAATTGTTCAAGTATTTTAAAGAAACAGGAGGTTTCACCGAAAATGAAATTCAACTTCTTGCCATCGGTAATCT
Organism: Ferruginibacter sp.; assembly: GCA_044357815.1. Classification (GTDB taxonomy): domain Bacteria; phylum Bacteroidota; class Bacteroidia; order Chitinophagales; family Chitinophagaceae; genus Ferruginibacter. Next base: position 2,369 of record JBIKOV010000051.1, read on the forward strand.
GGTAGCTTTCATTGTTGCCATATTGGCCATTCAGTTCTTTATCGGATTTTTGAAAAAATACGGATTTCGCATTTGGGGCATTTATCGCATTATTGTAGGCGTCGTTATGCTCCTCCTTATCTGGCAAGGAATAATCAAGTAGCGCTCCATCGAATCGGTTGGAATTGATAAAATGCTTACTTTCATAAGTTCTAACTATTTTATGAACCCAATAATTGAGCAACTATATGCAAACCGCTTCTAATAAAGTTATTAACAGATGGGCCATGTACGATTGGGCCAATTCAGTTTATAACCTCGTTATTACCACTACATTTTTTCCGGCTTATTATGCCGCCGTCACCAGTCTTGTAAACTTTCCAGATGGAATTGTTTTTTTAGGTCGCCACTTTGTAAATACAGAATTAAAAGATTATGTACTTGCAGTAGGCTTTCTGCTAATTGCCCTTTTATCCCCCATACTTTCGTCAATAGCCGATTATAAAGGAAATAAAAAAAACTTCATGCGCTTCTTTTGCTATCTAGGTGCGGCAAGTTGTTCGCTTTTGTTTTTTTTCGACAAGTCGAATATTATACTGGGGCTGATGTGCTTTATGTTTGCAGGCATTGGCTTTTATGGAAGCCAAGTTTTTTACAACTCCTACCTTCCCGAAATAGCTGCTGAAGAAGACCGCGACCGTATAAGTGCTAGAGGATACAGCATGGGATATCTCGGTAGCGTGCTGATGCAATTGATAGGTTTCGGTTTGGTGATCGGAATGAGTGATAAAACGATGGCGTTAAAAATCACTTTTTTACTGGTAGGAATTTGGTGGGTAGGTTTTGCTCAACTCACTTTTAAAGCATTGCCCATCACCCCAAAAAGTGAAAGAAAAACAAAAAAGCATGTATTGGTGAATGGATTCCATGAATTAAAAATTGTTTGGGAACAGGTGGTACATATGCCAGTATTAAAACGTTTTTTAGCAGCTTTCTTTTTTTATAGCATGGGGGTGCAGACCGTGATGCTGGTAGCAATTGATTTTGGAATTAAAGAGCTCAAATTACCTGACCAGCAGCTAATCATTACTGCGGTCATTATACAAATAGTGGCCATTGTAGGAGCCATCGGCATGTCGAAGTTATCGGCTAGATTTGGAAACATCAATGTGTTGATTTTAACTGTACTGCTTTGGATCGGCGTTTGCATTGCTGGCTACTTCATTAGTACTGAAATGCATTTTTATATTATTGCATCATTGGTTGGATTAGTAATGGGCGGCATACAATCACTCAGCAGATCTACCTACAGTAAATTGATGCCCGAAACAAAAGACACCGCCTCCTTCTTTAGTTTTTATGATGTAACAGAAAAGCTAGCGATTGTGATTGGTCTTTTTACATTTGGATTCATTGAAGGTATTAGCAGTATCCGAAATTCCATTTTATCGTTGGTTATATTCTTTATCCTTGGATTTGCCCTGCTACTGCTAACAGCAATCAAAGAAAAAGCATTACAACAAAAAATCAATTAACAATGAATTTGTATTCTATCAATACTGGATATTTTAAATTAGATGGTGGAGCCATGTTTGGGGTAGTACCCAAGAGCATTTGGAATAAACTAAACCCGGCAGATGAAAACAATATGTGTACCTGGGCCCTGCGTTGCTTGCTGATTGAGGATGGAAATCGACTAATCTTAATTGACAGCGGAATGGGAGATAAACAAGACGCGAAATTTTTTGGGCACTACTACCTACATGGAGAAGATAATATAGATCGCTCACTAGCAAATCATGGTTTTACAAAAGATGATATCACAGATGTAATACTCACCCATCTTCATTTTGATCATTGTGGCGGAAGTATTATTCGGGTAGACGATCAACTAATTCCAGCTTTTAAAAATGCCACTTACTGGAGTAATGAAAAGCATTGGCAATGGGCTACCCAACCCAACGATCGTGAAAAAGCAAGTTTTTTAAAAGAAAACATTATCCCCATCAAAGAAAGCGGACAATTAAAAATGGTAGCCCTTTCAAGCCACCAAGATGAAAGCAATGAGTACCCGGTTCATATTCAACCGTCTGGGATATTGAATGAATTGTCATTCATACTGGTTAACGGACACACAACAGCGATGATGCTGCCGGTGATACAACTGAAGGGGAAAACCATCGTTTATGTGGCTGACCTTTTACCCTCTAGCGCTCATATTCCCTTGCCCTATGTAATGGCTTATGATATGTTTCCACTCATTACGCTGCAAGAGAAAAAATCATTTTTACATTGGGCCCATACAAATGACTGTATTTTATTTTTTGAACATGATCCTGAAAATGAATGCTGCAGTTTGCAATTAACTGAAAAGGGTATACGCGCAAAAGACTATTTTAAATTAAGCGCGTTGTAGTAATATACTTTAAACCACTACCTAACAAGCAGGGAATTACAAGAATGGAATTGGTTTATATATCTACCTAAAACTCAACAATGAAGTAAGTGGGTAACGGAGATTCTTATACCCATACATATCTACCTTAACACTGCCAACGGCAATCGGGCTCTCTACTCGTAATATTAAATGATTAGGGTCATCGCTTACCCATGCAGTCATTTTTTCACCGCCCTGAAACATAGTGCCCTTTATCAGCAAAGGTTTAAACTTGATTGCCCTAAACTTTCCGTAACGGGTATTGACATTTTCTTTTCCAATATACCGGATATATAAATGATATACCTCGTCATCTAAAAACATGTCAAAAGGGATTTTGTCGCCTGGTTTATATTGGTCAAAATTAATATTACGGGCATAATAAATTGAACTAATTACATCCTGAATACAATTGGGAGTCTTGAACACTCCATTGGTACTAACAGCCGTTCCGGCAATATGATTAAAGGTCACATTATTGTATATTTTATATCCCCCTTCATCTACATTGCGTATAAACTTCACTGGAAATAAATTGGTCGTATCAATATATGTTTCATAACGATCTCTCACCTTAAAAAAATTATCAAAAAAGGAATAGGATTTCCCCTCCCCTACACAGTGATAAACCGTTTTGCCATTAAACCTTTCCAAATTAGCAGTAAAGGTAGCTTCGCCAGCGCCAATATAAAGTCCCAAAGAATTGTAAAAAACCTTCATAGTAATTACTTCTCCTTCCTTAAAAGCTGTATTCTTTATACCACAAAAAACACCCGAGGGCTCAAGCCCTTGTTGGGTAAATGCCGATAAGATAATCAGTACAATTGCTGCCTTAAAAATCACCCTCATTTTTCTTTTATAATTTTTATGTTGAGTAATAATAAACTGCCAACCACAGCTGGCAAAACCACATTAATCAACCAAATGCCCATAGATGCCACACCAATTCCAAGTTCATTGCCGGTATACATTTTAAAAATAACCCATGCAGTAGTTACCCTCACTGGCAATTCTACAAACCCCAAGGAAGGTATGATAGTCATCACCATATAAAATACTGTCAACAGGCAAAAACATAACCAACCAGCTACCTCCACTTGCATAACGTGTAATAGCAATACATATTGCAAAACAAAGACAATATAGCGGACTAAGGATAAAAATAGAATTTGCATTAATTGTTGAAAACTAAATTCATCCAATACCCTAATATGATTGACTACTTTTTTAAAGGATGGAAACCGATCCAGTAAAATAACTAGCCATCTTAAGCGCAAATAAAACAACAAAAGTAATAAGCTTGATCCAATTGTCAAATATAAAATGGCATCACTCAATAAATCAGGCAAAAAAGCAAGCAGCCTATTATTATAAGGAAAAAAATACTTTATATACAATAAGCCCAAACTACCCATTAGCATAGTTACCAGTAACTGGCTAACACTTCCCACCAAACTTAAGGAAATTGCTTTTAGGCGGTGTTCCGCTTTCACATACAATATCCGTCCCCCAAATTCACCTACTCTATTGGGTGTAAGCAGGGTAACTGCACAGCCAGACAGAACGGATTTTACTGCTCTAGCAAATGAAAATTGCTGAACCTGATTAACTAATAACCGCCATTTTAAGGACTCAATTCCCCAATTGACAAATACTAGTACAATCGAAAGCCAAAACTTCCAGCTATTCCACTCACTACTTATTTGTCCCCATTTTTTGAAAAAATCTGGTGAACTACTAATTTGCCTGTACAGCCCTCCCATCAATAAAAAAAATAACACAGGTCCGAAAAAGTAGTTAACAAATATTTTAATTTTTTTATTCAATACCTTATTTTTTATTTTGGGCCTAGGGGTAAAGTTAGAAAAGAGACGGTTATGTTTCATTACTTTTGTCACTCACCGATTGATGTTTTTTTAATGGAACGCCATTTCAAAAGCTAATGATGTTAATTGGAAATGTATATTTTACAACTTTGGATGATTACAGTTCAAAATCAGGCATTTTCAACAAAGGGATAAAGCTCATTTCAGTTACAAGTATAGTTTAAATATCCAGTTAATCAACCAACAAATAATTTATTGGAAAAGAAATCAAAAATAATTTTAGGAATTGACCCCGGTACGGTTGTAATGGGGTATGCCCTAATAGAAATAACTGGAAGTCAGATCCGACTTATAGAAATGGATATTTTAAAGCCTGGCAAGATTGAAGATCCATATAAAAAACTGCAAATCATTTACAATACGGTAAGTGGGCTAATCATCAAATTTAAACCCGCTTTTTTTGCTATTGAAGCCCCTTTTTTTGGAAAAAACGTACAGAGTATGCTAAAGCTTGGGCGAGCTCAAGGTGTAGCCATTGCAGCCGCTATGGGCCATGGCCTAGCAGTAACTGAGTATTCCCCAAAAAAAATAAAACAATCCATTACAGGCAATGGGAATGCAAGTAAAGAGCAGGTGTTGAAAATGTTGCAGCGCTTATTGAACTTTAAGGATGATCCTGCCTATTTGGATGCGTCAGATGCTTTGGCAGTAGCCGTTTGCCACTATTTTCAAGAAAATTCCGTTCTTGCTTTATCGGGCAGCAAAGTAAATGGCTGGGATGAGTTTTTAAAAAAGAATCCTTCGAGATTAAAAAAATAAAGCCCCCAGTCTATTAAAAAGGATCCGTTAACTACTATTTAATCGCAGCAATGATTTTTTGCTGCACTTCCATAAACTCCTCCACAGACAATGTTAATTTACTACGCATAAAATTCAAATCATCCGCAGAATGTATGGGTACTAGGTGTAAATGTGCATGAGGCACTTCCAGCCCTACTACAGAAATGCCACAGCGGTTACAATCAAACACTTGCTCTATAGCATGGGCAATTGGCTTTGCAAATAATAATATTTCTGACAAGTAATTAGCTGATAAATCAAAAAAATGATCCGTCTCAGTTTTAGCCACTATTAATGTATGCCCCTTTACCAGCGGAAAAATATCTAAAAATGCAAAAAAAAGATCGCTCTCTGCAATCTTATAGCAAGGAATCTCTCCTTGAATAATTTTTGAGAATAACGTCATTGATGAATTTATTGTCGTGAAAAATAATTTTTTAGGTAATTATATCATTTACCGATTCCTGAAGCAAGAAAAATCAATTATAAATATATGAAAAAAGCCACTGGTAAAAACCGGTGGCCATTTTCGCTTATCTTTTTATTAGGAAATTAATATTTCCACAAGTCCTGCTCGTAACTAAATACTTTTTCCTTAATTCGCTCTCCTTCTAACAACTGAAAAACGCCATTGTCAATAAACCCTTTTTGGTCTTTGATTGGCAAATCAAAGGGGTTATCTATGGTGCTTTTAATAATCCGACCGGAAAACATCCTGCTTTCGAATAAATCTTCCCAACTCATTCTGGCACCAAAATTCTTTCCATTGTACACATCGTATTTTGCCAAAATGGGCCTCAAATCTGGATAATATACCCAAAATAATTCTGATTCCCCTAAATCAACACCTGCAGATGTAAGTACCCGTTTAAGTGGAGCGATGCCCAATATTCTCCAAAAAAGCCTAGAACTTTCTTTGTCAAATATTACCTCTTCCTTAATTCTGAATTTATAAAATGAATCAAGATTTACTTCCCTAACTACTTCTTTTTTACCAATACTTACACCAAGTGAATCAAAAATATCAACCATTTCGACGCCACCTGATATCTTACGAGATACCTGGCCTAATGTCATAGGGGTTGTAAACCTGTCATCAATCGCATCAAAAACGGTTACAAGGCTATCTTGTATCGCTTTCATAACAATTGAAATAAATCGCTGATTTCCATTGTCTTCTTCGGCAGAATACCGGAAGGGGAGATTGACTTTTTCCCTAGAGTCAATTTCACGCCATATTTTATGGCGATAAACCGCATCGTCAGCTCTGACATGTTCGTATGGAAGTGGATTTCTATCCCTGATTTCCTTATCTCTTGTATCAGCGCCATTATCCATCCGAAGCGATTTTTTTAACTTCGGTATAGGCAAACTATCCACCTTTTGTACTGGGGGTGGGGCAATCACTACTGCAGGGGCAACTGTATCAGCTACAGCTACGGCAGCTTTTGGCGGTGGCTTCTGAGTAGCCACCTTTTTTTTTGCTTTTTTTTGAGCCAACGCACTATCAGTAAAAGCCACTATGCTCAAAAACAACAACAAAAATTTTAATGAATGCCTTACCATAGCCCGATATTTTTAATATTTTTTAATACAACACAATACCTACCCCTTGGATGGTTCTTTGCTTACCATCTGGCCCCTGAACTTTAACATTGTCAAAAGTTATACTAGTTCCTGGTCCAGCTCTTTGAATATAAGTCGAAATTGGCGAAAGGTTATTACCATTTAAATCTGCTGTCTGAACATTTGAGAAATTAGCTCCTGAAAAATATACAGTTGCCGAAACAACAGAAAAATTAGCAGCAAAATCAAAGTTCTCCAATTCAGCACGACAGAACTGCTGGCTTTTAAAACTTCCCGATGTCATTCTCGTTCCACCCGGTCCTACTTTGAAAATAGGATTCGGTATTTCTTTAACCCTAAAATCGAATGGGGTAGTTTTACCATCTGCAGTTACTGTTAAAGTAGCTTTTCCGGGAGTAGTAACCCTTGCAACGCGATTCCCCAATGTACCAGTCAAAGTTCCTCCAGTCATTGTAACAGTCGTTCTGTCCCAGCCAGAACCAGAAGAAATGGTAATTGGATTATCAACCCCAATGTAAAATACATTCATTTTATCCAACATAACCGCTGCTCCACCGGGAGTTCCAACAGTATATTCTACATCTAAAGTTTTGGTTTGCGCTATTCCATCCTGATCGAGATACCTTACTGAAACAGGTACTTTTTTAATACCCGAACCACTAGCGTTCACCTTGTATGAAGCTTTACCCTCAACTGCAGTAACATTGGTTCCTCCAATATTAATTTGAGGTGCTGCAGCAGAACTATAGGCTGCAACTCCTGCTGTTATTTCAACTTCCTGCCCTGGCATTACATAGTTAGAACTTTGTCCAACCAATACGCCCGTTTTATCAAACTTAACAACAACCGCTCCAATTTGCTCATGGCAAAAAGTTACCACCTGGTTCTCAGCGTTTTTAATATTGTTTTGAAATTTGCTAAGCAAGGTTAATCCTGCTACCGTCGGTGTCATATGGAAATAGGCAATCGTAAACTCCTTTTTTGTGCCATCCTGGCCAATTGGCGGTTCAACATCAACGGGTAAAGTTTTTTCAAATTTTTCTTTTATTTTATCGTCAATATTTAGCATCGCTGATTTGTAGGCTTTCAACTTTGCCTCCAATTCCTTCCCTTTACCTTCTGTATCAAATAAACGAGTAGCAGCATCCATATTGTCTTCCTTAAAAGTTTCCTTTCCTTCTCTCATTTCTAATCCGGCAGCTTGTTTAAGCGCCTTTTTAAGTCCTTCAATATAATTATTCATTTCTTCTGAAAGCTTCTTTGCCTGCTCAGCCTTTGGTTGCCATATTCCCGCTTTTTCAGCTGTTTTAGGGTCCGCTAAGTTCTCACTCAAAGATTTATACATTGTTTGGTTTGCAGCGGTTAAGTTAGTGCTAGAGTTCTGCAAACTCAAATCAACCACTTTAAAGGCGTTCAATATCTCGCTCGACACATTCATTGCTAACAATGCTGTTAACACTAAATACATCAGGTTGATCATCTTCTGCCGGGGCTCTTTAGGTAAAGCCATAGTATTTTGGATTTATGGTTGTTATATAAATTGAATTTTTATTTATCCACTGTTTTCTTAATAGATACAAAATAAGTAAGCTATTAAGGTTGTCAGCTTCCTAGCTACTAGCCTTTCATCTGCATCGCACTCAACATATTACCATATACCGAGTTTAATTTGCTAAGATTGCCTGCCAATAAATTGATTTGATCCTTTGTTTTAGTAGCATCGTCCAAGCTACTCACCATTACGGTACTAGCTTCAGCCATTTTGCCATAAAAGCTATTCAACGCTTTGAGGTGATTATTGCTTTCTTTCAATTCAAGTTCATAGATGGTATTCAAGCTGCCCAGATTTTTTGTCAACACCTGCACTTGTTCGTGAAAACCTTTTGAACTTTCTGTTGCACTATTAAATGATGCCATAGCAGTTGCACTATTACTAAATGCACTTGACATAGCTCCTAGAGAAAAAGTAGCTTCCTTAGCCTTAGCACCAAGTTCATTCGTTGATTTCACGGTTTCCCCTATATCAGCAAAACCTCCAATAGTATTACCTAATTTAGCAAATCCATCGCTTAATTTTTTCATACTATCAGGAGTGATATCGGCCTCTTGCAACATTTTATCCATACTCTTTAATGCAGGATTACCTGTTTCAACGGGTGCTGCAGGTGCGGGTGCCGGACCTTCAGGTGGTGGTGAAAAAACATATAATAACGCATATCCTAAAAAGATGATCGACTCAGTCCACAATCCAATTTTTAACCACACGTCCGCTCCGGGTGCATGGGTGATTTTGAAAAGCGCTCCTAGCAAAACCGGAACGGCTGCAGCAGATACAAAAATATTTAGTACTCGATCGATTGGACGGGATTGACCAGCGGCTGACATAATTTTTTGAATTTTAAATGTTAAGTTTTGTTTTTTATTTTCAATTGTTAGTATAGCTTCATAAAATGTAATAAATACCCCCTTTTAGGAAAGGTCGTAAATTTATTTTAAAACCCTCACTATTTCCCCTTTTTATTTGAAGGGGGAAGATCAATAACACAACGAAATCCAATGTATGATTTGGTTGTATCTTGGTATTCATACGTACGAGCACTTGTTTGCAAATAGTACCCTACATCTTTCCAGCTTCCGCCACGGATAACTTTACGTTTCATACGAGGAGGGTCAGAATCCTTGGCGTTCCAACGTACTTCAGGATTCATATCATGTTGAAAGTTATACCCACCTTCATAAAAAAGAGAAGATGTCCATTCTGCTACATTACCGGACATGTTATATAGACCAAAATCATTTGGCCAGTAGGCATCTGCCCTAACAGTATAAAAACCACCATCTTCGGGATAATTACCCCTGCCTGGCTTGAAATTTGCCAAAAGACAACCTTTTCTATTCCTTAAATAAGGGCCTCCCCAAGGGTAAGGTGATTGAGAACGGCCGCCACGAGCTGCGTATTCCCATTGAGCTTCAGTAGGTAGTCGGAAATCAGATTCCGTCATTCTCTTCTTTGATTCGAGAAAGCCGTTTAAATACTGCGTTCTCCATTCACAAAATGCGGTTGCCTGTTTCCAAGAAACCCCCACCACCGGGTAATTTCCAAATGCAGGATGACTATAATATTTCTTAGCCATCGGCTCATTATACGAATAGGCGAAATCCCTTACCCAACAAAGTGTGTCGGGGTAAATCTGTAAATCCTTTTTTACAATGAATTTCGAACGCTGAACTCCTCTTGGACTTTTAGCTGCTTCTTTAAAATCAAAGATTTCAGAATGAAAAACCAATTTGGTAGGATCAATTTCTTTTTTATTAAAAATTCGATTATCAGGTGTCAGTATCATTGCATCAACCTTCTCCATCACCGCCTTATCGCCCCACTTGATAGTTTTTGCTTTTTTCCAATCAATGACTTCAGCACCATCAGCCCCAGCTTTAATGAACCCCATTTGCTTAGCCGCTATAGAATCCCTCACCCAATTAGTAAATTGCCGATATTCATTGTTGGTAATTTCAGTTGCATCCATCCAAAAAGAACTGATTGAAACTTGTTTGTTTCGAGCAGTAAAAGCAAAATTTACATCCTCATCACTTGGGCCCATATGAAAAGTGCCAGGTGGAATATAAACCATACCTGGAGGCTTGGGAAGCGTCCAATTTCGAGAAGGCTCCACTCCATATAGCTGACCATCGGTAGGAAGACCCTTACCCTTTTTACCTTTGCCCAACATTTTACAGCCAGACAAACACACAAAAGTCATTATAATAATAATAGCTAAAGCCCTATTCATCATTGATATTATTTTAAAAAGCTCGACAAATGTAAGGATTATTTTGAATTTTACTTAGTTAAACAACTATTTACACTATTTATTTTACTGCTAATTTGAATTACCGCCAATTAAAACGATTTAGATTTTAAAAAATTGTGCCTTTATCTAATAATTTTATTACTCCTTTCAATTTCCGAAAATAATGAACTTGTACTCATAAAAGGTGCTAAACAACTATAATTTTTACACAAATAAATATAATCGGATTCATTTGAGTGTTTAGCAGCCAATAGAGGAAAAACCTCATTGCCCTGCTCAGCAGACATTATCACCATATTAGGTACATAATTTAATAAAATATCTTTGGATATATTGGCAAAATTTGCACCGATCACTACTATTTCATTTATTCCCACTACTTGATAAAGTAATAAGGAAGCCCAAATTCCAAACGAACCCGGGTATTTCATAACTGAAGCAGAAAGCTGGTTTAACATTTTATTAGACCTCGCTCTCCATGCCGCATTATCAAAAACAATAGAAAGTTGTAACAAATTCTCAGCCATCACCGAGTTGCCCGAGGGTGTTGCACCATCATATATTTCTTTTTTTCTAACTATGATGTCTTTTTGGTCCTGGTGAGTATAATAGAAAAAGCAAGATTCCTCATCACTGAAATTTTCAATAACATAACTACAGTAATCAGAGGCTATGAGCAAATAACTTTCCGTAAAATTTGTCCTGTACAGTTGTAGTAATGCTGCAATCATATAGGCATAATCATCCAAAAAGGCAGGGTACTTACTGATGCCATTTTTGTAAGTATGCATCAGTTGTAATGAATCAGCCCCAGTATTGAAACTCTTTTGCAAAAAAATAAAATTGGCTGCTGCCATTTTCTGGTAAGCGGGTTCCCCTAATACAACCGCCGCTTTCGCTATCGATTGTAACATCAAAGCATTCCATCCCAATAAAATTTTATCGTCAAGAGAAGGTTTGATACGATTTTTTCTTTGTAGTGATAATTTTTGAAGGCATTGCTGGATGTTTTGTTCAAATTGTTCCTCTACCAAACCCCTTGTTACTACAAAATCAGCTATTGGCTGAAGCACTCGAAGTATATTCTTTTCTTCCCAGTTGCCCTGTTCAGTGATGTCAAAAAATGCACAAAACAGTGCTGCATCCTGACCTAAAATAGCCTCCACTTCTTTCTTTTGCCACACATAATACTTTCCTTCTTCTCCTTCACTATCAGCATCCAAAGCAGCATAAAAACCCCCTTCTTCACTCAGTAGTTCATCGCATACAAAAGAAATCGTTTTACGGATGGCATCCGCATACTTTTTTTCGGAACTGATTTGATAAGCATCGCACAAAATATTAATAAGCAAGGCATTGTCATACAACATTTTTTCAAAATGAGGTGCTAGCCATTCTGCATCTGTGCTGTATCGTGCCAACCCTCCTCCAATGTGGTCATAAATACCTCCCATCAGCATTTTGTCAATAGAAAGCAAGGCCTGCTGCAAAGCCTGCTTGTTTCCAGTAAAATAATGATACCGCAAAAGAAATTGAATGGTAAATGTTTGAGGAAACTTGGGGGCCTTTCCAAAACCACCCCATTGGGTATCGGCCGATTTCATGATAATGGAAAACATTTGATCACAATGCTCAATGGAGGTTAACTCCTCCCCATTATTATTTTCGATGGCATTACCTAAGGCTAGAGCACTGTTAGCCCTTTGAAGATGATCTGTTAGGTTTTCGGCCTGCGCTTCTATTTCATTTTTCTTTTCCTTCCAAGCCCCTACGATGCTATGCAGGACTTCCGTCCAGGAGGATCTATTATATGCCTTTTCAGGTGGAAAATAGGTGCCTCCGAAGAATGGTTTTGCCTGCGGTGTTAAAAAAACATTCAGTGGCCAGCCACCACTTCCCGATATAGCCTGAACGGCATCCATATAAACATGATCCAAATCGGGGCGCTCTTCGCGATCCACTTTGATGCTTACAAAATGAGCATTCATCAACGCTGCTACTGACTCATTTTCAAAACTTTCCCTTTCCATCACATGACACCAATGACATGCGGAATATCCAATACTTACCAAAATTATTTTATCTTCTACCCTCGCCTTTGCAAGCGCCTCCTCTCCCCAGGGATACCATTCTACTGGGTTATGGGCATGCTGCAGCAAATAAGGGCTTGTTTCATTGATTAACCGATTGGTAAATGACGAATGCATAAATATTCTTAAATTATTTTAGCGACTTTTTAATAACGTTACAATACGTCCATTGAAATAAGTGGACGGGAAAAAGATAATAAAAATAAATCAAAGGAAGGAATAGTAAAGTATTGTTACTTTTTTTTAATTGAAGCCAGATAAAGCTCTAAAGCACTTACCATACTGGGCGCCTGCGGCTGAGGAGCTTTGATGTGAAGCGTAAGGCCAGCATCCTCTGCGGCTTTAAAAGTATTGGCGCCAAATACGCCTATTTTAGTTCCGTTTTGCTTAAACTTTGGAAAATTTTCAAGCAAGCTTTTTACTCCCCCAGGTGTAAAAAAACAAATCACGTCAAAATTTTGAGCAATGACTTCTTTTATATCATTACTAATAATTCTATAAAGTATAGGGGTAGCATATTCGCAATGATGGTCTCTTAGCCAGTTTGTAATTTCACTATCGAAGGATTCTGAACAAGGATAAAGAAATTTTTCATTTTCCTTGTGCTTATTAATTACATCGAAAAAACTTTTGTTAGTACCATCGGCACCATAAAACACTTTGCGCTTTCTGTAGAGAATGAATTTCTGGAGATAAAGTGCAATGGCTTCAGTTATACAAAAATACTTTGTATCCTGCGAAACATTCGTCTTCAACTCTTCGCAAGTACGAAAAAAATTATCGATGGCATGTCGGCTGGTGAAAATAACCGCCGTATAATTAATTATCTCAATTTTTTGTTTCCTGAAATCCTTTGCAGAGATACTATCAACTATAATGAAAGGAAAAAAATGCAAGTCAATATTGTGCTTTTTGGCAAGATCAAAATAAGGAGACCTATCCCCGTCCGGCTTCGGTTGGCTAATAAGTATTTTTTTTATCGCGCTATCTTTAGATTCAGGGGTTTTTTTCATATTACCAACCATACGGGATAAAATTAATATTCAAAATCGTTACAAAATTATAGATTTTTACTTAATAAAACTACCAGTCCTTTGTAAACTATCAAAACTGGAATGATTTCCACACCCGCTACATACATTAAAAAGTGAAATTGGCTTAGTTTAAGCTGATTTTGAAGCAAAGCATATGACCTGAAAAATCGTAACAATAAAAGGATTCCAATAAGTAAAAGGGATACAATTACTGCTGAATTAGCTATAGCGGGCATAGAAAAAGCTATAATGACAATAAATGGGAGTAAAAGAATACCGATAACCTTATTGAATAAAAAAATAATAAATACATAGTTATTCGTTACTTCGGTTAACCCCGTAAGCCATCCTGTAAATTTTATCGTAAAAAATTTAATAAGATAAATCAATCCTAGACTAAAGGTACAATAAGCCAAGATCTGCCAAAAATCCAGATTGCTAATCCAATGATTATGCATTAGCAGCAAGTAAATATAGAGTCCTCCCGAAAACATAAAAAGCACATTAAACAAAAGCGAAGGCAATTTAGCCTGCAACAACTGCTCAATTAACTGGCTTTGTCGCAGTGAAGCATTAAAAAAAAATCGGAACAGATTATTGAAGTACCGAGTATACACAAATCTTAAAAACGCCAAAAGGGATATAATTATTGCTACTAAATAAAATAGTCGGTCTTTGGGGATTCGCTTTTTTTCTTGAATCACCCAAGATATAGGTTTGGTGGAAGTATTTAGCAATTGATTGGATGCTAGGATTTTATTAAAAGCTACATTGTAAGGGGATGCAAAGTCGATTACATCATTTTTACGCATCAGGGATGAATCTATTAACAAAGGAAGACTGTCAGATAATTGCACTAAGGAAGCGCCCCGCTTATTCCCAGAATCTTTGCCCGTCAGAATACTGTCTGACTGTTGAGCAAAAAGCAAAACAGGAAAGAATACAATATTTACAAATAATATAACCTGTCTCAATTTGTAGAAATTATTAACAAAAATAAAATGATTTTACTTAGGAATAATTAATTTATCCAAATCTGCCTTCGAGAACTAATAAATCGGATGATTAGGCCCTGCTAAATTATTACACCAAAAATCGCTACTACCCAACTGTTGACCGCTATCCTAAACCAAAAGAGGTAAATGAAAGATGCTATCTTTGTATTCGTTGGCACTATCTGCCATTTGTTTGATTGACAATTGAAAAACAATCCATCAATAACGTCCAACTGGTAGAATGAGTCATTATTATCCCAGATTTAAAATTTTACTTTTACAACAATAAAACAACCTATTTGGCAGGTATTTACATTCATATCCCATTTTGCAAGCAGGCTTGCCATTATTGTAATTTTCATTTTTCGACCTCCCTGCAATTTAAGGATGAACTGATTACTGCACTGATAA
>JBIKOV010000165.1:0-7350 GCA_044357815.1 Ferruginibacter sp.
TCCGTTCAAACCCTAGAAACCTTATTGAAAGGAGGAAAGACCCGTCCCGCAATAGTTGCCGGCATGCTCAATAAAAGCGAACTGTATAACCGAATTACACTAGACCCCAGCAATGAAAAATACATGCCTGCTGATGGGAAAACCCCTTTAACAAAAGCAGAGGTTGAAATCATTCAATGGTGGATTGAAAAAGCAATGGCAACTAAAGGTAAAAAAATAGCTGAATTAAAAAATGCTCAAGCAATTCAAACAAAAGCAGCTGATTTTTTAGGATTTACAGGTACCTCGAATAGTAAAGAATCCACTAATCTTGAAAATAGTAAAGTCAATCCCGATATCCCAACCGTTTTTAATACAGCATTAATCGACAGCCTTCGAAATAAAGGTGTCAACGTTCGAGTAATGCTCCACCAGCCAGTCATGTTGGATATTACTATACCATCGGGGTTCGGCATTGCAATCAATTCAATAAAGTCCAACCTGCGCAACATCGCAAAAAATGTGATCTGGTTAAACGTTTCCAATAATGGATTAACTGAAAACGAACTTGATTTTTTGCCCCTAATGACCAATCTTGAAAAATTGAGGTTAGAAAAAAATCCGCTTACTGATAAAATTATTCTTCCACTTTCAGGTTTACACCACCTAGAAGCATTGAATCTAAATGAAACCAATGTAACCCAACTGGGAATAGAAAAATTAAAACAAATGCCTGCGCTAAAAAGAGTGTACCAATGGAATGTGAGCAAATAGTTTGAAGCTCCTTACTGAAAATTTATTGAGTACAGTAATTGTTGGTTATATTGAATATTATTTACAAGTGGAATTCATTTTCACTTGTAAATAATGAATGAACCAAGAAAAAAAGTTCAACTTAGAACACAGATTTTTATAAACAATCATTTTTGATTTTTTAATGAAAAGAATGCTGTTTTTTGCCCTTATTTTAGTACAGACCACTTATTGTATTTCAAAAAAATGGAAGCTGGTGCTCATGAAATATTAGTCAACATTGAGCCGAGTAAAAGCTATCAAACGATAGAAGGATGGGGAAGTTCTTTATGCTGGTGGGAGGGACAGTTAGGCGCATGGGATCAGGCAAAAGTCAATACAATAGTTGACCTCTTTACTGACCCGGTAATTATAAAAAATTGAAAGTAATACTGTAAAAGATCATCTATTGACTTATTCCCTTTAGAAACAGTCCTTGAGCACGTTTATTATAAAATCAGGAAGCTAATCAACCAATTGGTAAACGCATTTTGGTTACTATCAAAGATTTTAAATTTATACATACTCATAGGAAAGCAAACATAAAGAATCACATAAAAACTAAAAAATGATCAATCGAATTCTTCTCTGTTTTTTTATTACTGTAAGCATTGCAGTAAATGCGCAAACAATTCGAATTGCATGTATTGGCAATAGTATCACCTATGGAGCTGCAATGGTGAATCGTGAAAAAAACGCTTACCCTGCTCAGCTACAGGCTATGTTGGGAACTCAATACGAAGTAATGAATTTTGGGGTCAATGGAACCACCTTACTAAAAAAAGGAAATAGACCCTACTGGAATACCCCTGAATATTCAAACGCTTTGAAGAGTAACCCTGGAATTGTTTTTATTAAATTGGGAACCAATGACAGTAAATTGATCAATCGGCCATTTTATAATGAATTCAATAACGATTATAAATCATTGATTCAATCCTTTCGTGAATTGCCCTCACATCCACGTATCGTGCTGCTACTGCCACTCCCCTCTTTTCTGGAAGACAGTAGTTCCATCTTTGACCCCATTATTAAAAAAGAAATTACCCCTCGAATTCAGCAGTTAGCTTTTGAAACAGGTTGTGAGATCATCAATTTATACTCCTTATTTATTGATAGATCAGATCTGATACCTGATAAAATTCATCCATCTTCACTAGGCGCTACCCTTATTGCCAAGAGATTGTATGAAGTAGTGAAATTAAATGAAAACAAGGGGTTCGATATTTTTAAAAAAATCAAAGAAGAGAAAAAAGTAAGTTCATTTTATGGTTTTGAATGCATCGATTTTACTTTTCAACAACGAAATTGCAAAATAGTAAAACCTAAAAAAGCAGCAGTTGGTTTGCCATGGGTTTGGAGGGCGCGTTTTTGGGGCCATGAACCACAAACTGATAGGGCACTTTTAGAGCGGGGCTTTCATGTGGTGTATTGTGATGCATCCGAATTGTACGGCAATACAGCAGCTATTGCTTTATGGAATAAATTTTATGCCTATATGTATCAAAGTGGCCTTTCGAAAAAAGTGGCTTTAGAAGGCATGAGTCGTGGCGGTGTTTATATCTATAATTGGGCAATGGAAAATTCACAAAAGGTTGCCTGTATTTATGCAGACGCACCTGTATTAGACCTCAAAAGTTGGCCGGGTGGACTCGGTAAAGGCAAAAAAAGCAATGGAGACTGGAAGATTTTTAAAACTGATTATTCCTTATCTGAAGAACAAGCCAAAGAATTTAATAACAGCCCGCTCAATAACGCTCAGAAAATTGCTACATTAGGATTCCCTATGCTGCATGTAGTGGGTGATGCAGATGATGTCGTACCAGTCGATGAAAATACCACCCCATTCGAAATTGCCATAAAAAAGGCAGGGGGTGAAATCAATGTAATTCACAAGCCGGGAGTAGGTCACCATCCGCATAGCCTGGCAAACCCTACACCAATCGTCGATTTTATTTTGAATGCTACTCACCAAAAAACAAACTTTGCTGCAATTGCATCACCTGGTTCAGAATACAGATCGGGTGCCGGCTGGAAAGAAGGTACAGATTGGTGGACACAAAATAATGAGATCAATGATTTGATAGCTAGCAATGCTTCTACTGATATTGTCTTTATTGGAAACTCTATCACACAGGGCATTGCAGGCAATAGGGCTTCGGTAACCCATGCCCCAGGAAAAGCTATTTTTGAGTCTGTTTTTAAAAAATTCAGCTGGGTATCTGCAGGCATTTCGGGCGACAGAACACAACATGTACTTTGGAGACTGCAGCATGGGAATTATGCTACAGCAAAAATTAAAATTGCTGTACTGACCATCGGAGTCAATAATTTCGCAGATGACGCTCCCGAAGAAATAGCACAAGGTATACACCAAATTATTGGGTGGATGAAAAAATATATGCCTGCTACTAAAATTATTTTAATTGGACCATTGCCTGCAGGAGTAAAAAAGCAGGATATGTTTCGGGTGAAATATGATAAAGTACAATCTCTCATCCAAAAAGAAGATAACAGAAAACAAGTTATTTACTTTCCATTGTCTTCACGATTCATACAAGCTAACGGAGATTTGAATCTTGACTACTGTTCCAGTGATGGTATTCATCTAATTGAAAAAGGATATGAAACTTGGGCCCTATCCTTACAACCGCTGATTGAAAAAATACTTATAAAATAAAAATCCGATTTAAAAAAAGCTATACCACTTAGAAATGTGTTTGACAATTCAGTAAACCAAATTGTATGATCCTTAAAGCATTTTACAGCTGTATAGCTGTTTTAATATTTCATTTTGCAGATGCACAGTCATTAAAAGAATATACAAAATGGAACCCTGCAACCCATACTTCTAAAGTACTAGAAGGCCAGGGCTGGCCTAGTGAAGTAAAAAATTTTTATGACCGATTTCCTGCGAGGGCTGAAAAATCCGTAACTGAAGGGATTTGGAAATTAGCTTCCCAAACTGCAGGGCTGCAGTTGCGATTCAGAACCAATACCGATGAAATCATTATCCGATATGTCGTCGGCAGTAATTTACAAATGCCGCATATGCCTGCAACTGGAGTAAGCGGGATAGATTTATATTCCAAAAATATTGATGGTAAATGGCAATGGGCAGCAGGTCGTTTTTCTTTTGGCGACACCATCACCTATCAGTTTTCGAATCTTATTACCAACGACCGACATGTCAAGAATAGAGACTATACCCTTTATCTACCGCTATATAATTCAGTTAAATGGATGGAAATATCCGTGCCTCAAACAAGTTTATTTACACCTTTACCTACCCGTATTGATCGACCAATTGTTGTATACGGCACTTCTATTGCACAGGGAGGATGTGCCACTAGGCCTGGATTAGCTTGGTCTTCCATCCTTTCAAGAAAGCTTGATCTGCCACTGATTAATCTTGGATTTTCAGGAAGTGGAAAACTCGATAGCCCAATACTAGACTTAATAACAGAGCTTGATGCAAAATTATATGTGCTAGACTGCTTACCTAATTTGTTAGCCCCGGGTATTAGTGAAGCAGAATTGTACAAAAGGTTAGTAGCTGCCATCGGTCAACTTAAAGCAAAGAAACCAGCAATACCCATTTTACTAACTGAGCATGATGGCTATTCG
This sequence comes from Ferruginibacter sp., assembly GCA_044357815.1. Classification (GTDB taxonomy): domain Bacteria; phylum Bacteroidota; class Bacteroidia; order Chitinophagales; family Chitinophagaceae; genus Ferruginibacter. The sequence goes on from JBIKOV010000165.1 coordinate 4,399, forward strand.
GATGAAGAGATGAACCCGGCTCACAAAAAGCAATACTCCGATGCGAACAAAGTTTTAAAAATTGTATTTGACTCTTTGACTAGTGTAGGAGTGAAAAATATCTACTTACTTTCTAAAGATGAAATTAAACAGGATATTGAATCCATGGTAGACGGAGTACATCCAAATGATATTGGAATGATGAATTATGCAAATGCGTATGAAAAAAAAATAAGATCAATTTTTAACCTATCTGTTGGCAGCAGCAGTACCACAATACCGATCACTCAGCGCCGGGATGCAAATACCTATGACTGGGAAACCCGACACAGTGAGATATTAACCTATAATTCAACCCACTCGCCCAAATTAATTTTCATAGGCAATTCCATCACACATTTCTGGGGAGGGCTGCCCGCAGCTCCTGTCAAGAATGGCATTGATTCATGGAATAAACATTTTGAGAAAAAAAATATCCTCAACTTAGGTTTTGGATGGGATAGGATAGAAAATGTTTTATGGCGAGTATATAATGGGGAGCTGGATAATATTTCGCCAACCCAGATTGTAATAATGATTGGGACCAATAATTTAGAACAGAATAGCAATAGTGAAATTATTGAAGGGCTCCGGTTTTTAACGAGCGCTATCCATCAAAAACAGCCAAATTCAAAAATATTATTAATGGGCATTCTTCCTAGAAGAAAAATGGAAGACAGGATTGCTGCATTGAACCAGCTGATTGCAACAATACCTTCCGATAAAAAAATAAAATATGCAGATGCTGGAAAATTATTTATAAGTGAATCAGGTGAAATTGTCGAATCTTTTTTTTCAGATGGACTTCATCCCAATGCCGCAGGTTATGAAAAACTTGCAGCCTTCATAGATCGTCAAATAGAAAAATAGGGGTGTTGTAGCTTATTATAATAATTCCATTTTTATTGAAGGATATTTTTTAACTGGATTTTTCCATTGTAATTATTTTGAAAGTTAAGCTCTTTCGAAAATTTGGATAGTATAGGTTGTTTGCAACCAATAAATGTATTGTTGCGTATGACTACTTTCTGGGCACCTGAAACAGATATTCCGCAATCCGAATTTTCACCTTCAATAATATTTCCTTCAATGAGAATATTTTTATGAATACCCGCAACAGTTTCATCCGGAGCTTTTACATTGATCGCTATGCCACAGGCTCCATCATTGGTACCAGCACCCCTACCGCAGCGAAGTATTCGATTATTCCGTACAATCACATTTGCTGAACCCGCTCCTTCCCGCCAATCACCTTCCGCCCCTATGTGGATGGCAGTACCCGTACTTTCTTTCATAGTACAATTTTCAATTAATACATTGCGTGTTTTCACAAGCACGGCCCTGGCTAGGTTACTCCCAACATAAGAATTCACAAATTCAAGCCTAGGCAAACGGGTTATATCAATCAAAAAATAATCATCCAAATTTTTTGGCAAAGGTCTATCCAACTGAATATCTGTTTTCCAAAGACTTGGAAAAGTGTCCACTTGTGTTACCGTGTAGGTGCTAATAACTTCTAATGTTTTTTTAAGAACCAGTTCCATTTTATTGCCTTTATCAGGAAAGTCTAGCACCATTGCATGAGTGCCCCACTTTTTTTCAATCGCTATACTATAAGCGCGAGTGGAAAGTTGTTTGGTAATCACTTGGTAGTAACCATGCACATTAGTGGCATCATCTCCCTGACCTTCAAAAGTACACCCATCAAATCGAATGGTTCCGGTACAGGAAGTGAAATGAGTAGCATCTGTATTGGTAGATTGGTAAAAGCCCGGACGTGGAATAATTCGTAGACCATTCATCAAAATATTATTGGATCGATGGCCTACAATTCCCATTCCTGGCTGCGAATAGATGGTTACCTGCTGCAACACCGTATTGGAGGCTTCATGAATTAATATCGCAGGGCGAAAATGAAAAGTATGATTGATCAATGCGATTTTTCCCTTAATCATCAATGGATGTTTAGCCCAAATTCTAATGGTTTGCGAAGCAATTAACTCATTTTTTTTTGGATGGTAAATCGTTTCGCCCAGCAGTCTATTTTTTGACAAATCCCAAAACATAATGCGCGGCATTACCATATCATTCTTTACTGGAAAATCGGCGGAAAAACTTACGTCAAAATAATCTTCTGTTTCATTGATAATTGTTCCTTCACTGTGGGGAACCGTTTCATGATCAATTGTAAGCCCCCTTATTGAAATATAATTACAATGTTCCAGAGAAATTGGTTCCATCCATCCTTGAACTAAAAACAATGCACCCGACGCCTCAACCTCCAGATGGCTAATCCCTGTGAAATCAAGGCCTTTTGAATAGGGGTAATAAGGAGTAAAAATTATATCCTGCGGATTTTTTCCCATTTTACCATCCATAATATCATTCATCAGCTGAACTGCTTTCTCTTCTCGAATCATGTATTTACCGGCAGGAATCAGCAACTTTTTGATGTGGTGAATTTTGCAAAAATTCAAGGCCTGCTGAATAGCAATCCTGTCGTTGATTGTATCATTGGGAATTGCTCCAAAATCGGATACGGAAATCAATTTTTGAGCCGTTGCAGAAAAGCTAAGTTGAAGATAAATTACGGCAAGTAGAATTAGGGACTTGGTCATTCATTTAAAAAATTATTCCACAACAGGATTTAAATCAGAAGCAGCGAGTTCACCAGGATTCATGCCATTGAACCATCTTAGCCGATCTGCCTCCTGGGCATCATTTTCGGGTGTGGTAATGAAGGAGCCATCCGCATAATAAATGATAGTCATTACTTCCCTTAATTGGCTAGAACTATTTCCAGGAGCCTTGTGCAGGGTATACCCATAATGAAAAGTAGCATCACCAGCCGCCATAAAATCTGGCCTAAAAATAGGGTAGCCTTTTTCTGCTACATAGGCCTCCAACAAGCTTTGAGATTCATCAGAAATGGGT